>CANJJY010000135.1 GCA_947474445.1 Oligoflexaceae bacterium | reverse complement strand
AATGATTTTAAAGTATTAAGGATTTGGTATGTGGTGTTTGCGTAATCGGGTTCAATAAGATCGAAACCAATTGATGTGTCGTCCCACCATTGGGCCCAGACAAATCGCTCATATGCTTCACTTAAAGCATTTTCTCGAGCTTTAGATTGAGCGATAAGTCTTGAGCTAGCAGCTGGATTGAAGGGAAAGGCAGCAAATCCGTCGGATCTTGAATGTATTGTCGCAACATGCTCACCGAGATTAAAGCTATCATGGAAAGCTTTTCGTTCGATATATTCAACGTATGCCTTTAAAGCAGCTGTCTCAAGATTGATATCACATCCCTGAGAAATATTTTCGCTAATGATTTCCGAATCAAAATCAAAATCTGAAACCCCAACAAAAAATAATTGCTCGAATTGAGATACTTGAAGGTTTTTTGGCAGGAGACTAGTTTCTCGCAGATTTTTGACAACGATGTCAAGTAAGCCCACTTCTTGAGCTTCGAACAGGGATTCCCGTTGAATACTATTCATGGAACACCTGCCATGGGTAAGCGCCAGTCACAGCAGAAGGCAAATGCTTTAGTGTATTTGCATTTTTGCTTGCATAGAATGTGCTCATATGGGCATAGACATTGAACATAGCTTCTTGAAAGAGATACTGATTTAATTCCCTCGCAATTTCAGTTCCCTGTTGAACGGGGATGTCTGAATTTAGAGTTGAAATACTGGTCTGTAGGTGAATATCATTATGAAAAGCTTTGTGTTGAGTGTGCATGCCAGGAGAAAAGAGCATTTCAGCATCTCCATAAGGATCTAATGGCCATAGTCCTGTGAAGTATAGGCCAATGTCAAGGTACCCATTATTGAAATCATCAGATCGCTTCGCAATATCGTTATAAAGAATTGGTTCTGATTCGATTCCAAACGACTTGATAGTCTCTTTTATGGCTTGCACGAAAAATGAGTTTTTGTTTTTTGACATTGCACCCCATTTTACCCCAGAAAATTTCAATGCGGCTGTGCATTCGTTAATGTCGCTTTCTGAATAATTGCGGGTAGATGTTAACTCGAAGTCGCCGATATAGCCGCCCACAATTTGAGGCCAAAAGCTTGAAGAAGACAGTTCAGGTTTGTCGGCCATTTTCGTAAATGTCGCTCGAAATCTGTCGGCGAAAAGCTGTCGACAAATCCTGTTTTTGAAGAGTGGGTTTGAATTGTTTATAAGTAAGTAGCTCATTCCTGATTTTGGCAGGAAGCGGACGAAGTATTTGTCCTTTAATTTTTGTAATTCACTGTTTGTTGCTTCAGAAGTTAAGCCCATTAACACTATTTCGGTGTTGTTGGAATTCTCGTTTTTCTGGATAAACGTATCCAGAGAATCGTAAATGAATGAAATTTTCTTCGGCATCCAGCCCGTCATCTCTTTTTGGAAATCGTCTCTTAAGACGAAATCTGTGACTTTATCCAATTTATTGGAAATTTTGTAGGGACCGCTAAGAGGAATGTCTGAACAGGTTATGATGTTTTTTTCAAGATCGATACACTTAGAAGGAATGATCCCAAATATTTCCAATGTAAATCGAAATAAAGGGTGTTTGACGGGAGTGTCATACCAAATACTTATTTTTCCAGGAGCTATCTTTATGCCTTTCGGCAGGGATTTAAGTGGGAATTTCTCCTTAAGCCATTCATCTTTTCCGGCGATATGCTTTATTGTCGGGAAATAGGGGCGAGTATAAAGCATTCTTGTGATTGAGAGGGCTATATCGTGCTCGGTCAGTGGAGTACCATCCGAGAAGAATAAATTTTCTTTGAGATTTAGGTCAACACGCCGTTCTTCTGGTGAATATGAGAAGCTTTCTAAAACGAAACTTTCAAGTTTGTCTTTGAGTGAAGTATGAATAGGGGTGGAAAATAGCATCCTGGCTACTCTGATATTATTTGATGCATCAGCATCTAGAGGATCGAGCGAAGAATGAGGTTGTGTAAACGTAAGCACAATATTCCTGTCCATCGCTTTTCCACTCTTATCAAAATTGTTGTAAAAAATATAGTAAGCTATCAGAAGGGCCACACCAAAGACCGAAGTGAACAAACTTATTTTTAGTCCGTTTTTCATAAAATGAATGGGCCCTTCTGATTGCTTTGACTATCGATAGAATCAATATTGTGGGCCGACTTCTTGTGTGCCGGATGAGACTTGATCAATGGTCTTAATTTCTGTCTTGATCCCGAATGTCTTACTTAGATTTTCTATAAAAATGGTCAGACTATCTAGATCCTGCTTGGGTGGAAATGAAGGTTCAGAAGCAGAAGTGGGACTAGGGTCCCTTACGTCTTTTGCATTTTGTGCTGTTTGAGCTGAAGCTGCAGCAGATATAGCCCCAAAGGAACCAATAATTGCGATGATCTTCTTCATTCGAGTCTCCTGGAAAAATTTTTCAAATTGCTTTTCGAGCTTATTGCACTAATAGCTTTCTTTAATCGGTTTTCATGCCAGCTGCAAAATCAGATGTCAAGGTGACTCAAGCCCATAAAACTAAATTAATTTAATTAACCGTACTCTATTTTTTTCGCAAAAAAGTCTTCATCGCAAATTCCCTTCAACACTCATCTTTCTATCGGTTCTTCGTTTTTGGTAAGCCCTTTCCCAAAAATGAAGAAGTGGGTTACTTGCCCGAAGAGAGGTCGGATCCAGAATAAGATCGTCGCGTATGTGGAGAGCCAGGACACTCAATGTGACATCAACACCGCAACCTCAATCAACTGTCGCATCGATGGGAAAGACCCGGTCCAGAAATCTATCTTGAAACAGCAAAGAAAAAGAAGCTCAATCCTCCCAGCTCTTTTCATCCAACCCTCATTTCTCCCGCTCCGTACGAATTTTGCCAAGCATTTCAGCAGAGCTGACTCTCAGTAGCGTAAACTTTTCGAAGCATCATGATCGAGAAACAAAGTTAACACGAGTAGGTCACCTAGACTTACCCGTGATTGCATTGGTAATTAAAAATGTGATGATTTCTATAGAGAGGAAAGATCGATCAAGCGAAGTAACCACCTTGATCCGCAAGCTCAACTAAAAGCAGGAACCCAAGCAAAAAAAGGAAGAGATGCAAAACACCTCCTCCAACCCAATCACTAACTACGCACAGCCCGCGGGTAAGCAAAAGCAGGCAAAGCCCCTGACACAAGATTAGCCGTCGTCAGCTCCGAATTGGTCTGACCGCTAAGAGCCGCATGAACGAGAGCCGCAGCGTTGAGGACACCATAGTGGGCCGACTCATCCGCGGACAAACCGCCCAACGCTTGAATCAGTTCCGAATTATAGACTTTCGGAATCACAGAATAATAAGCATTAGCCGCATTCATTTCTCTCTCAGCCGCGACTTGCAAGACCAGCAGGAGACCACTGGGACCGGACAAACCTGCAATGCCTGGATAAGGAGTCAAATAATCAGCGGCTGCACCGGCAGCGACCGGCTCGACGGCCGTCTCAGCTTTGATGGATTCTATCGCACTAATCAAGGTATTGCGGTGGGTGACATGATGCTCGGCGAATTTGAGCGCGACTTCCTTGAGCGTCGGTGCCAAGGCACTCGCATCGGTGCCCCAAACACCGAGACCAGCCGCAGCCGTGTAGAGGGCGATCGCCTCATGCTCGAGTCCCAAAGCAATGTTCATCGTCGCGGCATCTGACCTTTTTTGTTCCGTCGTGTAAGTGGCAGCGACCGCAGTGGCCTTGTCATCATTGCTGCCGCAAGCCCAAACGACTCCGGCCGTCGCTGAGACAGCTGCGAAGTTTTGCAGCCAGATGCGGCGCGAGATAGTCTCGACCTTGGATTCTTTGTTGTTCATCACCGCATCACAAATACCTTGAAAGGTGTCGGCTAACTTGCTCTTCGTGGACATCGTGCGCTCCTTGCCTCAGCTCGTGAAGAAATCAAAAAGTAAAATGACTTTGAAGGTGACTATACAGCTGAGCAGGAGAGTCAAGGCAACCGCAGTAATTTGAACATGAGTGGACTACGCTGATTCAAATCGCAGAACTATTACGGGATAAGAGGTGTAAGGAGAGCCTGCTAAAAGGCGCCGAGCAAACCTGGATGAAAAGGAAGGATTACCGTGCAGATCGGATCATTCTTTCGTAGCATTGCTTTCGGTTGATTGAACCTTCGATTCGTTTTTTCACGCTTGTCACATCCCATTGATGCCCCTATCCATCGGCGACCCTCAACGCAAATGAACCCCGAGACACAAGCGATGTTTCTCGCCGCCCACCACCTCACAGCCTGCAATATTCAGCGTGAGCAAGGTTTCCTAGCCAGGGTAAAGAGGCTTTCCCCGTGCAAGTCGCGAAGATGGTAGCAAAATGCCTCGTTTTTCCCTATGATAGCGCCAGTCTTAGACACTCTGACTTGCCTCCAAAGGCGTCTCTTTATTGAGGAAACTCGCATATTGGACCCATATGGCTGGAGAAACTGTGCAAACGTACCCCAAGCTAAAGGACATCGTGGGCTTGGATGTAGGCCCGCATACCCTGATCCCTGTGAGTATCGAGCTGCCGGCCGATACCCTCACCCCGGTCAACGCTTACCTGCGTCTTCGCGCCACTGGATCCTCGCAGACGTTTCTTCTCGAAAGTGCCGATGGTGGTGAAGCGGTTGGGCGCTACTCCTATCTCGGCATTGATCCTTTTGCCTCTCTCATCAGTACCGACGGGCAGCTGAGCTTTCGGCACTTTGAAGAGGATAGTCACGAATCGGGAGAGACGAGCTTCGCGGCAATCGGCCAATACCTCGATCGATACAGCTGCCCGAAGCTCCCTGGCCACCCGCCCTTTGTCGGCGGTGCGATCGGCTACTTTTCCTACGACTGCGTTCGGTATCTGGAAAAGATTCCTTTGGCGGGTCCGAGTTACACGCCTCATGAAATTAGCTTTATGTTTTTCAAAACCATATTGGCCTTTGATCGACTGCGCCATCGTCTCTTTATCGTCCAGCTGATCCCCGCTGACCCCAGTCAGAGAGAGCGGGGCTATCATGCAGCCGTCGAACGCCTGATGGGCATCAAGCAGCGTCTCGCGCGGAGCGTGGACGAAGAAGCGATACTCGACCTATCCTTTGACGCCATCAAAAGCATAGAGCCCGTCGCCGCTGAAGCGATGCTGGGAGAAGACGTCTACTGTCAGGGTGTGAAGACGATCAAAGAACACATCAGACGCGGTGATATTTTTCAATGCGTGCTCTCGGATCGATTCCGCTTTCCCGTCTCAGCGGATTCCTTTCTGATCTATCGTATCTTGCGCATGATCAACCCTTCGCCCTATCTTTACCATCTCAGCTTCGGCGATGAATATCTGCTCGGGGCCTCACCCGAGATGCTGGTCCGCTCGCAGGATAGACAGGTTGAAACCTGTCCGATCGCCGGGACTCGTCCCCGCGGCCGCGATGCAGCGGAGGATAAAAAGCTCGAGCGCGAGCTGATGGCGAGCGTCAAGGAAAAGGCCGAGCATCTGATGCTGGTCGACCTCGGGCGCAACGATATTGGACGCGTTTCCAAACCAGGCTCTGTCGAGGTGACAAGCTTTATGCACGTCGAGCGCTATTCGCACGTCATGCATATCGTCAGTCGGGTGGCGGGACAGCTGCGCAACGATCTGAGCCCTTGGGATGCCTTCGGGGCCTGTTTTCCAGCGGGAACTCTGTCGGGGGCTCCCAAAATTCGCGCCATGGAAATTATTTCGCGTCTCGAAGGCCAAAGACGAGGACCCTACGGTGGAGCGATCGTCTGCAAAGATTTTGCGGGTGATCTCAATACCTGTATCACCATCCGCAGTCTATTTCTCCGGGACGGCATCGGCTACGGTCAAGCAGGGGCCGGAATTGTGGCCGATTCAAATCCACAGAAAGAATACGAAGAGGTTTTGAATAAGGCCAAGGCCGTGCGCACAGCCGTGGCCGCCGCGCAGCAATTGACGGGAGGGTCGCGATGATCCTCTTGATCGACAACTATGATTCCTTCACCTACAACATCTATCAGTATCTGGGACAGTTGGGCGCCAAGGTGAAAGTCGTGCGCAACGATGCGATCGCCGTAGCCGACATTGCAAAACTCAAACCCGAAGCGATCGTGATCTCTCCTGGTCCCGGCAATCCCGATGAAGCTGGCATCACGCTCGAAACCATCACCACCTATGCGGGGAAGATTCCTATCTTTGGCGTATGTCTCGGTCATCAGTCGATCGGTCAGGCCTTTGGCGGCGACGTGGTGCGGGCTGGCAAACTCATGCACGGCAAGACTTCGGTCATCAAACACAAAGGTCGCGGCGTATTCAAGAACCTGCCGAGTCCCTTGACGGTAACCCGCTATCACTCTCTGATCGTCGATCGCTCGACTCTCCCTTCCTGTTTGGAAGTGACGGCGATGACGGCCGATGGATTGATCATGGGCCTCAAGCATAAAAAGTATTTGGTGGAAGGCGTTCAGTTTCACCCCGAATCCTATACCACCGAACATGGCCTGCAGATGCTCCAAAACTTCCTCGATCAGGCGCAAAAGAAAAAGCGAGGGCGGGGATGAAAGAATACCTGCAAAAACTCTTCAGTGGTAACATGCTCACGCAGGCTGAAGCGGAAGAAGCCTTCAATCTGATGATGCGTGGCGCAGCAGGGGCGGAAGCCATCGCTGGATTTCTCGGGGCCTTAGCAGCGCGCGGCGAATCAGTCGCGGAGATTGTCGGCGGAGCTTTGAGTCTGAGGCGGCACGCTCTGCCATTCAAAACAGACCGACATGATCTCATCGACGTCTGCGGAACGGGAGGAGATGGTGCCGAAACCTTTAACATCTCCACGACCAATGCGCTGATTCTCGCGGCCGGTGGACTCGCTGTAGTGAAGCACGGGAATCGGGCGGTTTCTAGCCAATCAGGCAGTGCCGACGTCCTCGAAGAACTCGGGCTGCGCATCGATCTCAGCGCCGAGCGGGCGGCGGCGAGCCTCGATCAACATGGGTTCACCTTTCTCTTTGCCCCATCCTTTCACCCAGCGATGAAACATGTAGCACCCGTGCGTCGCGCACTGGGCGTGCGAACTATTTTCAATCTCCTCGGTCCTCTCGCCAATCCCAGCGGCGTCAAACGCCAGGTGATCGGCGTGTTTGCCGAAAAATGGTTGCTGCCCGTCGCCGAAGCACTGCTTGCTTTAGGCACGGAAGAAGCTTTGGTCGTTTGGGGCACCGACGGGCTCGATGAACTGTCGCTCAGCGCCCCGACGCGAGCGATTCATCTGCGCGGGGGCAAACTGATCCATCTCTCGCTCAAGCCGGAAGATTTTGGTCTGTCGCTTGCGCCGCTCGCGAGTCTGGTGGGCGGCGATAAGAAAGCCAATGCTCGCATCACGCTCGCGATCCTCAATGGGGAAAAAGGCCCGCGACGCGACATCGTCGTCATGAACGCAGCGGCCGCCTTCGTCGTCGCAGGTCGCGCTGCCGATTGGCGCGCGGGGGCCGCGATGGCCTGTGAAGCCATCGATAGCGGCAAAGCGCGCCGTCTGATCGAAGAATTGAGGATATTCACATGAGCCACAAGTCGCCTCCGTCTCCCGACAGTGTTTTACATAAAATCGGCAGTACCGCCCGGCAGCGCGTCGAAGCTGATAGGCGCGTCGTGCCGCTCGAAAGTCTCATGGACGCTTGGGATGCCGATCAAAGAAAGCCTCATCCTTTTCTCGACCTCTTTCGTCGGGATGGCGTCAACGTGATTGCTGAAGTGAAATTCGCCAGCCCATCACGAGGCGATATTGCGCCACAGCTCAAACCCTTGGATGTTGCCGCTCAGTATCTCAGCCATGGAGCTGCGGCGCTGTCAGTTCTCACAGAACCCCTCTATTTCAAGGGTGATATCGAATATTTGAAAAAGATTCGCGTCGCTCATCCCGATGCTTACCTTTTGCAAAAAGATTTTGTTGTCGACGTCTATCAGTTGTATCAGGCTGTGCTAGCAGGCGCTGATGCGATCTTGATCATCGTCGCCTTGCTCGGCGAGACCGAGTCGCAGAAGATCCTCGTGGCAGCCGAAGCTCTGGGTTTGAGCGCTCTTGTCGAGGTTCACAATGCCGAAGAACTCGCTATAGCTGAGCGGATCGGGGCCCGGCTGATCGGGATCAACAATCGCAATCTCAAAAATTTGACCATTTCACTCGATGTTTCGCGCGAGCTTCTCACCCAGCGGCCCAAAGGCGCGCTGATGATTTGCGAAAGCGGAATCGAGGAAGCAGCCCAGATCGTTGAAATGCGGCGGGCTGGTTGTCATGGTTTTCTTATAGGCACAAGTTTGATGCGTACCGGCCAACCTGGTTTGGCTTTGAAGAGGTTACTCGATGGTGCAGGTTAAAGCAGTAGAAGCAGTTAAAGTAAAAATTTGCGGCATTACCCGGGCGGAAGATGCCATTCTCGCTCTCCAGCTGGGAGCCTGGGCGCTGGGTTTTATTTTCTACGAGAAGAGTCCGCGGTACATAGCACCGGAAAAAGTGAAGCTCCTTCTCGCCGATCTCCAGCGTCGAGGCTTGAAACCCTCTCACGCTGTGGGCGTGTTTGTCGATGCTGATGAAAAAGCTATTCGCGAAACGATCAGACTCAGCGGCATCGATACGGTGCAGCTGCATGGCGACGAGCCAGCCGAACTGCTCGAACAGTTGAAGGACGTGCGGATCTTCAAGGCCTTTCGCCTGCGCGATAAAGCTGATATTGCCATGATCGCTAAATACGAAGGCGCGGCGGATGCCTTTCTCTTCGATGCGGCCGTCGCCGGGGCCTATGGCGGCACGGGTCAACAGAGCGACTGGGATCTCTTAGCTCAGATTCACAGCCGGACCCCCCTCATCGTCTCGGGTGGTCTCAAACCAGACAATGCACTGGCAGCGGTGCAACGCCTGAATCCCTTTGCCCTCGATCTCTCGTCGGGAGTCGAAAGCGCGCCGGGTATCAAAGACCCTGAAAAGCTACAACAACTCTTCAAAAAGCTAGGAGAAGCTCATGGGGACCGTACCTGATCAGCGGGGATACTACGGGCGTTTCGGTGGTCGCTTTGTGCCGGAGACTCTTTATAAGCCGGTCGTGGAACTCGAAGAAGCCTATCTCAAGTGGTCTAAAGATCCTCAGTTTCAAGCCGAGCTCACGCATCTACTTAAGACTTACGTCGGACGCCCGACGCCTCTGACATTCGCCTCGCGGCTGAGCGAACACTGCGGAGGCGCCCGTATCTATCTCAAACGCGAAGATCTTACGCATACGGGAGCGCACAAGATCAACAATGCGATGGGTCAGGTGCTGCTCGCGAAACGAATGGGTAAGACCCGCATCGTGGCCGAAACCGGAGCTGGGCAGCATGGAGTGGCGACCGCCACGGCTGCCGCGCTGTTCGGTTTGGAATGCGTGGTTTATATGGGGAGCGTGGACATGGCGCGACAAGCGCCCAACGTCAAACGCATGAAGCTGTTAGGCGCGCGCGTCGAAGCGGTAGAGAGTGGTTCTAAGACCCTCAAAGATGCCGTCAACGAAGCCATGCGCGACTGGGTCACCAACGTCAGAAACACTTTTTATTCACTCGGTTCAGCTCTCGGTCCGCATCCCTACCCGATGATGGTGAGAGATTTTCATCGCGTGATCGGCGACGAAGCGCGCGTGCAAATTCTAGCTGCCGAGCAAAAGCTACCCGATGAATTGATCGCCTGTGTCGGTGGGGGCAGCAATGCGATCGGCCTCTTCTATGCTTTTCTCGCTGATGAAGCCGTAAAGATGACAGGTGTCGAAGCCGGCGGTTACGGCATCACGGCTGGAAAACATGCGGCTCGCTTTGCCGGTGGCTCTCTCGGTGTTTTGCACGGAGCTCTGACTTATCTTCTGCAAGATGCCCATGGTCAGGTCGATGAAACGCATTCGGTTTCGGCCGGTCTCGATTATCCTGCCGTGGGACCTGAGCACGCCTTTCTCCAAGAGAGCGGCCGCGCTCAGTATACCTATGCGACCGATGAAGAAGCTTTGCAGGCCTTTCGTCAGCTCTCACGGCTGGAAGGCATCATACCGGCTCTGGAAAGTTCGCATGCCCTCGCCTATGCGACCAAACGTGCTGCCGAGCTGGGGCGGGATAAAGTTCTCTTAGTCAATCTATCAGGTCGCGGTGACAAGGATCTAGAAGGAGTGACGGCATGAGCAGCAATCGCTTGAAGAAACGTCTCGCCGAACGAAAGAAGGAAGGTCGCAAGGCCTTCGTCGCCTACCTGACTGCCGGCGATCCTCACCTCGACGAGCTGCCTGCCCTCGCTGCCGCTTTGATCCACGGTGGCGTCGATATCATCGAGCTCGGCATACCCTTT
>CANJJY010000134.1 GCA_947474445.1 Oligoflexaceae bacterium | reverse complement strand
GCGAAGCATTATTGCGGTGAATAAGGCCGCGAGAAGCTGCTTTGTGCAAGAGCGATTGAGCTTCAGCCAGGAGGGTCGTAACCTCAGCTGCTTGGCCCTTCTCGAGAGCGCTTCGCACTTTTTTCACTGCAGTGCGAACGGTAGAAATATAAGACTGATTGCGAGCGCGCTTTTTGGCGTTAGTCAGAATGCGTTTCTTTGCCGATTTATGCTGTGCCACTGTCGTTCCTCTATCTTCGTTGCAGCGAGACTCTGTCAGATAACAGTCAAAGTCTCAACCGTCAAGTTCAATTCAGCTTTATCTATGTAGAAGAGGCGTATCTCAGGCCTCACTCTTTAGCTTTTTCTCTAGACCAGATGTCGTCTCTAGCTCCGGCGCCGAACAGCTTCTGCAGCTTCGCGAGCAGCCGCATCGACCTTTTCATTTTCTTCATGGCCTGTATGACCTCGAACCCATTTCCACCGAAGCCTATGTGTTTGGCTCTGCTCGTCTAACAATTCCCAAAGGTCCTGGTTTTTGACTTCCTTCTTGGCTGCTGTCTTCCAGCCATTTGCTTTCCAATTGCGCAGCCAATTTTTGTCAAAAGCATCCATCACATAACGACTATCAACCACCACTTCCACTTCACAAGGTTCGTTGAGTATCTTAAGCCCTTCGATGACGGCCATAAGCTCCATACGATTATTGGTCGTTTCATCGACCCCCCCTGAAACAAGCTTCTCGTGTGGTCCGTAGCGAAGTAACGCCGCCCAACCTCCTGGTCCAGGATTGTCAAGACAGGCACCGTCGGTAAAAAGGGTTACTTTTTTCATGTGCGCCTAGAAAAACAAAGGCGCTCTTTTAAGAGCGCCTGCAGACTGTGAAGTCTAAACCTTACTTAGCGCTCTTGCCGGCTTCAATTTTCCGCTTGCGGCGGGTCTTGAGCTTGCGGCGGGCTTTGGCGCGCTTGACCTTAGGTGTTCTACGATTATCTCCGCGACCCATATATAATCCTCTTACTTCAGTTTGAAGCCGTTTTTGCGTGCAAAACTATCGAGACCGAGTTTGTCGATTGTACGAATTGTTGAAGTTGAAACCTTGAGGGTTACAAACTTATTCAATTCAGTCGACCAGAACTTCTTGGTCTGGAGGTTGGGCAAGAAGCGATGCTTTGACTTAATATTAGAGTGCGACACGCGGTTACCTACGAGTACACCTTTGCCAGTCAGTTCACAGCGACGAGACATGTTATTCCTCTCCCTCACGATTAGGTCTGTCGTCAGAGCGTGGGCCTCTAGGACCCGAACGATCTCCACGATCTCCTCGGTCGCCGCGATCACGATCACCGCGGCTAGAGGTACCCATCGCGGAAGTTGCGATTGCAGACATTTCTGTTGCGAAATTGCGCTCTTGGCGGTGGCCAAGGCTATAAGGCAGAAGAGCTAAGTATCGCGCTCTTTTGACTGCATTGCAGATGGCCCGCTGTTGCTTGGCTGTGGCGCCGGAGATGCGCCGGGGAATAATTTTGCCGCGATCGGTGACGAAGCGACGAAGCACGTCAGGATTTTTGTAATCGATCACGATCGTGGGGTCTAAAGTCCGCTTGCGACGGAACATCAGACGTCTTTTTTTTCTAGTGTTTGCCATGCGGCCTCCGGTTTTGCTGGGTCACGGTCACATCCCCTTGCGGACTTCTCTGGGATGCTTGTATTTGTAATAACCATAAGAGCCAGGAATGCCCTTCCGGCTCCGTGGGGTATCTCCCTAAAGGAGTTGAAAGTTAACTCAAACGCACGCTATAGGCAAGCGTAAAGCAACGGTCAACGAGGCCTGTGGAAAGGGTCCTGAAGGACGCCTCTCGCCTGGCAAGGATATCCAATGCATCATATCAATATATCGATACCTGTCGCTTTGGATCAGCTTTTCACCTACGAATCTTTGCAAGTGATTCCAGCGGGATGTCGCGTTTTGGTTCCTTTTGGAGAGAGCAACCGAAAGACGGTCGGTGTCGTGATCGGACCGAGTTCCTGCGAAACTTTGACGCCCCTGAAGTCGGTTCTGGAACGCCTCGATGAAGTACCAGCCTATAGCGAGACTCTCCTCAAGCTTGCCCAATGGATGAGTCAATACTACCTCTATCCTTTAGGGGAAGTTCTGCGCAGTATGCTTCCAGCTTCGCAAACAAAAGCAAAAATGACCAAAGTGAAACTCACGGAGAAAGGGGAGGCGGCATGGCAGGAACGGGAGCACCCTTACTACCTCGTACTGCGAGCTTTATGGAAGCGTAAAGGATCAGTTGATCTTAAGGTCTGGCAGAAACGACTCGCTCTTTTTCTCGAAACTTATCCGCAAAAGCTGACACTTGCCCGACTCGAGCGGGAGGGATGGTTGCATAAACATGCGACTCGGACGACCAACGTTCGGCGATGGAAAGACTTGGAAGCAGTCTTGACGGAAGAAGTTGAATCGGAACGGGAGAAGCATTTAACCCCGGCCCAGCAGGGGATTCTCTGTCAAATCCTGGCGCACGGTCAGGGCGGCCATCCCACTCAGCCTGTTCTCCTCCATGGGGTAACCGGAGCTGGAAAGACTGAAATATACCTTCAGCTCATCGATCGCCTTCTCTCGGAAGACCCGCGGGCTCAGATTTTGGTACTCGTTCCAGAGATAGCACTTACGCCTCAGATGACGAGAGTTTTCACAGCTCGGTTTCCACACGATATTGCTCTCGTGCATTCTGCTATGACGGCTTCGGAAAGATGGGAACAGCTGACTCTTATAAGGCAGGAGCAGCGGCGCATCCTTATCGGCCCACGATCAGCCGTGTTTGCTCCTTTCGCTCGACTGAGGCTGCTTATCGTCGATGAAGAACACGACAGTAGTTACAAACAAGGAGCCGGCCTCAGTTACAACGGCCGCGATGTTGCAATAATGAGAGCTTCGCTTGAAAAAGCCGGAGTCGTTTTGGGAAGTGCAACGCCCTCCATGGAATCTTATGCCAATGCTAAGGCTGGCAAGTATTTACTCTTAGAGCTCACCGAGCGTGTCCACGGGCGAGCTATGCCATCCATATCGCTGATAGAGCCTGATGTAAAACAGGGCTTTGCCAGGAAGCTCCAGCGAGTTTCGACTCCCGTCCTTGATTTGCCGATCGATTCTCGCATTCTGGATGCCCTTCGCGAGAACCACGCGCGAGGTTTTCAATCCATGGTTTTGGTAAATAGGCGAGGTTATGCCTATTATCTTTTTTCCTTGCGAGAGCGCAAAGCAGTCTGCTGTCCCCATTGCAGTATTTCTTTGACGGTTCACCAAAATTCAAGCCTCCTTCGATGTCACTATTGCGACTACAGTCAACTTCTCGTTGATCGATTGAGAGATGAAGATCGTGAGGCCTATGTCCTGGTTGGTTTTGGGAGTGAACAGATGGAGATGTTTCTCCGTGAGGCTCTGCCAGGTGCCCGAATTCAAAGAGTCGATTCTGATTCGGTGAGTCAACGCGAAGAACTGCCCCGCATTTTAGAAGATTTTCGGCAGGGAAAAATTGATGTATTGGTCGGGACGCAAATGCTGGCGAAGGGGCATGATTTTGCAAAAGTAACCCTTATTTGTATTCTTGAAATTGATCAAACCCTGAACCTACCTGACTTTCGGGCTGGAGAGCGTGCCTTTCAACTGATGGTGCAGGCCGCGGGACGTGCCGGCAGAGATAGTTTTCCCGGCCAAGTACTGATCCAAAGTCAAAAGCGCGAACATCCAGTCCTGCAGGCTGGAATGGCCCAGGATTACCAAGCATTCTGGCGGGATCAGGAAGCCTTTCGTCGTCAACACGTTTACCCTCCCTTCGCCCGTATGATTCTTTTCGAATATACGAGTGCCAAGCGTGACGTCCTTGAGGCATGGGCACGAAGTCTCAATCAGTGGTTCAAGGTCCTGCACCAAAAATTTCCTGAACAGCTGGCCGCCATTCAGATCCTCGGCCCTGCCGTCCCACCGATCGAAATGATTCGGGGGCGCGTGAGACGGACGGTTCTGCTTGTGAGTGAGGATAGAACCAATCTTTGGGCTTTAGCGCGCCAGCTCAAGAAAGCATTTATGCCCCTGCCAGGGGATTTACGTATGCGGATCGATGTGGACCCCCAGAGCTTGATGTAAGAGGGAACTCAAGTCAAAGTTTCTAAAAGCGAATTGCATTTCGGAGTCGGACGACTATAAAATAGAGTGTTTATAGGTATTATCGCCCGACAGAGGAGCAAGCATGGTCATGAGCAGTACAGATATCGAGCAGTTGGCAGGCCAGCAAAGCGAAAATAAGCTTCTCGAAAAGAGAGTCATATTTGTATCGGAAGCGATCAATTCCACCGTGGCAAAGCGGATCGTTAGTCACCTGTTGACTCTCGATGCCCAGGAAAGCGGTAAGCCGATCTATATGTACCTCAACAGTCCTGGTGGCGAAGTCAACAGTGGTTTTGCCATCTATGACACAATGCGCTACATCAGTTCTGAAGTTAGAGTTGTCTGCACGGGTTTAACCGCCAGCATCGCAACGATTATGCTTCTAGGAGCACCACGCGCTCATCGATATAGTATGCCGAATACGCGTTTCTTGATCCATCAACCTTTGATCGGTGGTCATGTCCAGGGGCAAGCGTCTGACCTTGAAATCACAGCACGTGAAATCATCAAGACACGCTCGAAAATCAACCAAATGTTGGCTCAAGAGTGTAAGCAACCTCTGGAAAAAGTTGAAGAAGATACCACCCGTGACTATTGGATGAATGCTGAAGAAGCACTCGAATATGGTCTGATCACAAAAATTGTAGCTAATATGAAAGAGATCTTGTAAAAGCATGGTCTCCATCTCTTACGGGAGATGTTCTGCGAAGGTGGTGGAATTGGTAGACACGCTAGTCTCAGAAGCTAGTGGGCTTAGCCTGTGGGGGTTCAAGTCCCCCCCTTCGCACCAATGACCTCGTCTTAGGCCGGCCTCTTAACTGACCGAGCACTCCTTGATTTATTTTTATATGAAGCGCCGCCTCGTCTCTTTGAGCGCAGGGACACTTTGCACCCTTCTATTGGGCATGGTCTCTGCACTTACTTTTGCTCTTTTGGGGCCGGCGGTGAAAATTCTCAGCGATCCCCAGAGGACCCTCCCTATTCCCCTAAGTGAATTGTTTGGTCCGCGTATCGCCACATTTCTAAGTCATTTTCTAGGGCGCGAACAATACAGTGCAACTGAACTATGGGCTCAATTGCCGATTCTCATAGTGGCAGCAGCTTTTTTTCGTGCGGGATTAGGGATTGCTCAATGGTTTTTGTGGGAACGCAGCAGCGAGCTTGTGGCACGTGATATGCGGCAGGACCTAGTCGAGTCATATCTCAAGCTTCAACCTGAAGCCCGACGCTTAGAAGATGGGCTTATTGATAGAGAAATCGCTGCGGGCGTAGGTAATGATATTCGCATGGTGCGGGAGTATCTTGTGCATTTCTTCGGAGGTTTTCCTCGCGAATTAGTACAAGTCATTCTCTATCTTGTGACTCTTTTTCTGCTCGAACCATCTTTGGCCAGTTTTTTTCTTCTGGGACTCGGGCCAACTGGAATCTTACTTGCGAGGCTTGGCAAAAAAATGCGCAAGCGATCGCAAAAAGTGCTCGATAACAGCAGTTTGCTGGTTGAATGGTTGCAGCAACGTTTATCTGGTATTGAGACGATTAAACAATTTCAAACCGAATATTTAGAGGCACGGCACCTCAATCATCTATCTCACAATCTATTTGGCTTGTACGTTAAAGCTGCTCGAGTTAAGGCCAGAACGTCCCCGCTTCTTGAGATTATTGCCATCGCCGCAATGATGCTCGTTCTGGGATATGCACTTCAAAAAATTGCTGCTGGGGAGCTCAATAGCAGTGTCTTGATTTCATTTTTCGCTATTCTTGGAAATCTGTCGCAGTCAGCGTCTAAACTGGGGCGATATTTCAATAGCAATAAGGAAGGAGAAGCTGCTCTCCATCGACTCGAAAATATCCAAAGTCTGATGAAATCATCAGCTCAGATTGAGCGGAAGTTATCGCTCAAACCTGACCAAGAACTATCCCTTGAACTCAATTCAGTCTCTTATCGGTATCAGGCAGACAATTTCGATTCTTATGCACTCAAAGATATCTCGCTGAAACTCGAGAAAGGCCGCATTTATGCGATCGCCGGTCCATCGGGATCAGGGAAAAGTACCCTCGTAAAATTGATTTTGGGTTTGTGGAAGTTACAAGTTGGGACGATTAGCTATGGTCTGACTCATCCATCTGGCCTTGGATATCTTCCTCAGTCGATCCAGTTGAACCCAGGTTCGATCGCTGCTAACGTGTGCTACCCTGATTTAGAGTATGATCTGCCTCGCCTTAAAGATGCGCTTTTGCGCGTGGATCTCTACACATTTATTGAATCTTTGCCGCAGTCTTGGCAAACAGAAGTAGGTGAAGGACTGACTCTTTCTGGAGGACAAGCCCAGAGGATTCAGATGGCTCGGCTCATTTACCACCGTTTCCCCTTAGTCATCATTGATGAAGGGACCTCGGCACTTGATCCCGAAACGGAGGCGACTGTTTTTAAGTCTTTACGCGAAATGGCTGGTGCAGGTACGACTCTTGTGTTGGTGGCTCATCGGATGGCAGCTCTGAAGATAGCTGACGAACTTATAGTTCTGAAAAGGGGACATCTTTTTTATAGAGGCGAACCCCAGGGCATTTTAAAAGATAGCAGCTGGCGAGAACTCTTCGACGGTGATGCTTAATCCTTAAAAGCAAAAAAACTACTTCCCTCTATGAGGAGAAGTAGCTCTTCTAAAAGAAAGTGACAGAGGTTTCTTTTAGCCTCGGAGTTCCTTGATTTTTTTACTCAAAGCAGGAACTACCTGAAACAAGTCACCAACAATCCCATAATTAGCTATCTTGAAAATAGGTGCTTCTGGGTCGGTGTTGATAGCAAGTATAACTTTAGACGTTCTCATGCCGGCCATATGCTGAATAGAACCGCTGATGCCTGCTGCGACGTACAGATTTGGATTGACGGTTTTCCCTGTCTGTCCAACTTGCATATCATGTGGGGCAAAGCCCGCGTCTACTGCTGCGCGTGAAGCTCCGACGGTAGCTCCCAATGGTTCTGCGCATTCGTGCAAGATGGAAAAGGCGTCAGCCGAACCTAAAGCTCTTCCACCCGAAATGATAAAAGTAGCTTCTGTAAGGTCAGCTTTTTCACTTTTGCCCTTGCGGACTTCAAGTGTATCCAGTTTCCCAGTTACAGGGCTAATATCGAGTTTACTTACTTGTGCTTGGCCATCGCCACAGCTTTCGCCTTTAAAGACGTTCGGACGCAGGGTCACAAACTGAAGTTCAGTGTTTTGCATCTGTATTTCAGCAAAGCATTTACCTGCGTACATTGGCTTCAAGCCACTCACAAAATCACCCTCGGCCTTGATATCGACCAAGTCAGTTGCCATTCCGGCATCAAAGCGAGCGGCTAAACGAGGAAAGAGATCCCGGCCCATGGGCGTTGCCATACCAAGAATTAATTTCGGTGCAAAAGTCTTGATCGCCTGCTCCAGGGAAGCTCCGTAGTTCAATACGTTGTAGTGGTGGAAAGCATTACCACTGACGGTATAAACCGTGTCTGCGCCAAAGCCTTTAAGTTCAGAGGCTAATGTATCGACGCTGCCACCGACTATGAGGCCCGCCACTTGGCCAGCAGAACCCGCAATTTTACGAGCAGTGGCCAAAGCTTCAAGAGAACTCTTTTTCAACTTGTTTTCGCGTTGTTCTATGAAAACGAGAACTTTCATCCGACATTCTCCTCTTAGATCACTTTAGCTTCTTCGCGCAGCAACTTAACTACTTTTGCAACCATGGCATCAACAGATTCGCCTTGGAAAACCTGTCCAGACTTCTTCTCTGGCGGATATTGGTATCCCTTCACAGCAACCTTAGTTTTTGCCTGCAGTTGTGTAGCATCAAGGCCGAAGTCGCCTGGAGTTTTGACGTCGAACGGTTTCTTTTTAGCTTTCATAATGCCTGGCAAAGCCGCATAGCGGGGATTATTCAAAGATTTGTTTGCCCCAATGACCGCCGGAAGCTGAAGTTTGTACACTTCAACATATCCACCTTCCGCTTCGCGTTCTGCCGTCGCGCTTCCACCTTCTATGGTGAGCTTGTTGACAACGTTGACGTGAGGCCAGCCCAACAGTTCGGCAAGCATAGGACCGACATGCATATTGTCGTCATCGATCGCCTGTTTTCCGAGAAGAATCAGATCAGGATTTTCCGCTTTTGCAGCGGCTGCTAAAACCTTTGCGATGCCGAGAGAATCGACCTGAGTAAGGCCCTGGTTGGAGATGAGTAATCCCCTGTCACCGCCCATGGCAAGGCCTTTGATGATCAATTCTCGCAAACTCTCGTCGCCAAAGCTGGCGATAACAACTTCTGCGTTACCGCTTCGCTCCTTGATTTGTATCGCTTCTTCAATCGCATACTCATCGTAGGGATTGATGATAAACTTCACATCATTCGTTTCGATTGCTGTGTTATTGTTCGACAGCTGAATCTTAGTTTCCGTGTCGGGTGTCTTTTTTAGAAAAACCAGAATTTTCATTCTAAACCTCGGCCGCCTTGTCATCGTTGAAGGTCGATATAGACTTATAGGGTGCGAGAGTAGCAGCTGCTCTTGGCCTTGGCAACAGCTTCCCCCCTACCTTAAATCGCGTCAGAATGTGTAAAAACTTTCATCGCAGCCCCGACTCCAGCTCCTAGGGAGTGCTTATGCCCCAAAGCAATCAAACCCATTTCTAGAGCAGCTATGCCCGCAAGGAGTTCGAGTTGATCGACCATGCCGAGGTGAGCCAGGCGAATAATCTTTCCTTTCAGATGGTCCTGTCCACCCGCGAAAATTGCTCCGTAGGATTTTCTACAATGTTTGATCAGGGCTGAACCATCAATAGAAGGCGGCAAACGCATAGCAGTGAGAGCCTGAGAGTAATGGCTTTTAGGGAACAGTTCGAGTCCGAGTGCCCTGGCAGCTTCGCGACTGGCTTCAGATAGCAGGCGATGATGTTTTTCACAGGCGTCGGGACCGAGCATTGATAGTTGTCGCAAGGCTACCAGTAGGCTCATCACCAAGGTTGTAGCTGGGGTCCAGGCGGTTTCGCCCGATTCTTGTCCTTTTCGTTCTTTGTTCAGATCGAAATAAAAACGAGGTCGATCAGAAAGTTGGCCCCAAGCACGTTTGGATAAACCGATAAAGCTGAGTCCTGGAGGAATTCCAAAGCCTTTTTGACTTCCAGAGACCACGCAGTCGACACCCCAAGCATCCATTTCCATCCGATGAGCGATCATGCCTGAAACAGCGTCGACAACGACCAGCGCTTCAGAGTTCTTTCGGATCGCTTTCGTTAATTCTTCAACAGGATAAGCAACCCCTGTCGAGGTCTCATTAGCCTGAAAGAAAACGGCTTTACATCGCGGTAGGGCCTTTATTTTCGCAACCAATTGGTTAACATCGGGACAGGTTCCCCACGGGATCAGATAAGTTTCCACCTGACACTGATAGGCTTTTCCTATTTTTTCCCAGCGCTCTCCAAACTTTCCTCCATTGATGACAAGGATGGAATCGCCAACCGCAGTAAGGTTAACGAGCGCAGCTTCGAGAGCGCCGGTGCCAGAACTTGTCAATATGAGGGGGGCTTCGGAGCAGCCGAAAAAAGGCTGCAAGAGCCTCCTGCATTCCAAAAAATCATTCCGAAATGTATCTGTGCGGTGATAAACATCAGTGTGCAAAGCGGCAATGCCAATTTCACTTGGAACCGGAGTGGGACCGGGGCAAAAAAGGCGTTCTTTGACAAATGGATGATCGCGCATGGAGCTCGAGACCTCGCGGAAATTTAAAAGCTCCTTCTTTATACGCAGGATTGTAAGGCGCGTCGTTGATTTTCTTGACTTGTATGTGCCTAAAGGCAGTCAGCCGGCATTGGGTGCTGATTCATCATTGGCTACCGTCGGGATCGGTACGGCAATATTCTGTCCGGGCTTAAGCCGTTGAGGCAAAAGGTCTGGATTAAATTTGAGCAGCTCATCAATTCCGATGCGATACCTCCTCGCGATGCTCGCCAATGTTTCACCCTTTTGGATGCGATGGAGCTGAACATCGCTGATCACCAGGCCTTTCAGCTCGTCTGCAATTGAGCTGAAGCGGGCGGCAAGCGAAGCTGGCATTCTTAACGAATAAGACGTACGGCGTGAACGGCTCAAGGGTGGGGTAATGCCTCTTAGGATCTCCGGATTCCAGCGCTGGAGCTCGCGCGCAGGTATGGCCATCTGAGATGCAATGTCAGAAAGTCGATAGGGG
>CANJJY010000133.1 GCA_947474445.1 Oligoflexaceae bacterium | reverse complement strand
TGGTCGTCGACGGCGAAATCGGTTTTACCGGCGGCATGAACTTTCGTCAGAACCACTTCCTCGAGGCGCCTTCTAAAATGCCGACAGCCGATGTTCACTTCCGGCTCGAAGGTCCTATCGTCAGTCAGCTGCAGGAAGTTTTTGCTGAAGATTGGGTGTTTTCTACCGGAGAAGTCTTGCAGGGGCCCCTGTGGTTTCGTGCGGTCGAACTGCGCGGAGCCGTCATCGCCCGTGGAATCGCCGATGGCCCCGATGAGAATCTTCACGCCATGGCCTTGACGCTGCAGGCCGCGATCGCCGTCGCTAAGAAAAAAATCCGCATCGTGACCCCTTACTTCGTGCCCGACAATCAGCTTCTGACCGCTCTCGGCGTCGCGGCTGCGCGCGGCATCGAGGTCGATATCGTGATCCCGGCGGTCATCAACCTTCGCATGGTGCAGTGGGCCTGCTGGGCTGAGCTTTGGCAAGTCATCAGCTTTGGCTGCCGCGTATGGCTCTCGCCAGCTCCTTTCGATCACAGTAAGCTCATGACGGTCGATGGCATCTGGTCGACTGTCGGCTCGACCAACTGGGATCAACGTTCGCTGCGTCTCAATTTTGAATTCAATATCGAAGCCTACGACAGTGGATTAGCCAGTAAATTAGATCAACTGATCGACGCCCGCAGTGCGAGGGCACGGCGCTTGAGCCTCGGTGAACTGCAGGGCCGACCTCTGATCACGCGCCTGAGAGATGGCGTCGCGCGTCTGATGACGCCCTACCTATAGACTGTGCTTTTTCTGCAGCGGTGAAGAGGCGGCGATCAGTTCGTTCAAGCCCTCTTCTTCGCTGCGTTTGGTCGGAAAGATAAAGCTCAAGGGTTGTTCCCGCAGAAGAGTCAAAAACCGCCTGAGTACGGCGCGCTTCACCTGCGGCCTGACCCTTTGCGCGCGCGTCGCGACCGCGAGGGCGAGATAAAAACTCACGCCAAAGTTCAAGAGTCCCGTATAGACGATGCCGAGCACGGCCCACCCTATCATCGGCAGCGTGACGTCATTCCAAGCCGAGAACACGGAGATGGCCACCTGGGCCGACGAGAGCGTCACGTGTCTCACTTCCAAGGGCAGACCCATTATTTTGCCGATAAAAGGCACGAAGGCGAGAAAAAAGCCGAGGGAGATGTTGCCGACGATTCCCGAAATATTCTTGCTGAGAAACTCAGCGCAAAGCGTGCCGGCATGGTTGCCAAACACGCGCTTGAGGGATCGCTGACGGACCAGGCGAGCAGGAATTTTTTGAAAGGCTATCCAGTTCTCGACCCAACCCGCCATCAGACTCGAGATCCAGAGCAGCACGCCCGTGAGGGCAGCGTAGAATACGGTCAGCGTCGCAAAGGGGTGCAGGGAGTGAACCGAATAGAGGGAATATTCCGTGGTGAAGAGCGCGTGGCCTGTACTCCGCTGCATGCCCCAGGCCACGAGTAATGCGGTCGGCACGGCTAAGCCGATGTTGCCCATCGCGGCCGCGAGCTGAGACCGAACGATATGTCTGATCTCATAGGCGAGCGCCAAACCCTTGCTGCTCCCCTGACCCTGCGAAAGCTTCTTGGCGAGCGCGGGAGCTGTCATCGAGGGTTGTTTGGTCGCTAGGGTGAAGTGCGAAGCCTGCATCAAGAGAAAGCTACCGGCGTAGTTGCTCGCATGAGCTAGAGCCTCAATAAAGGCTGGTGCCTTGAGTTGGCCGACGATCGATTTGATCACCGTCGTACCCACTGTGAGGATGCCTCCTCCCGCGGCCGAGAGGAGCATGTGCCAGTAATCGCTGCGCGTCCGCGTGATGTAATGCTCACCTGAACTGCCGGCGTGTTCGACGACACGGAGGGCAAGACGCACCAGATTCTCGCGAAAGATCGCCGAGATATTGTGCTGAGCGTGCAGCGAGCGGACCAATTCAGCGAGGAGGTGACGCAGGCCGAGAATAAGGGCGTCGGTCGCTTGCGCATGAACGAAGTCAGTCAAGAGTTGGAGGCGGCGCAGCATGAGCCGCTGGTGTTCCAGTCGAAACACGAGACCCATATTGACCCCGTTGCGCTCGAGGTAGGCAAAGGCTTCGTGCATACTCGCTTCGCAGTGCTCGATCTCATCGCGGATGGCCCGAATCAGCGGGAGGTCGGACGATAGAACCGTGCCGCTGTCGCGCATTTTGATGACGAGGACTGTGACCGATTCGAGGAGGCGGACAAAGGAAAGATGCGAGGGCCGCGGCGAACCCACCCGACTCCAAAGGGAAGGCGAGGTCCCGACCGCTGCAATCTGCGTGGCGAGAATCTGCAGAGCATCGACGAGGTCTTGAAAGAGCTCGAGCCATCCAGGGAAGTCGACGCCGCCTTCGATGAGACGCTTAATCTCCTCGATCACCTGAGGATTCAGCTGTTCGATCCAATGCGCATCGTGATCGTCAGGAAAGAGTCGGAGCAGGAGCTCGCTGAGATCATTGCCAGCGCGCGGCATCGGCAGGAAATGCTCGACGACGGCATCGGCCAGCTGATCAGCAAACCCCTTTTCTTCAGGCAATCCCATATAGGCGAATAGACTCAAACCGCGCAAATCGCGAAACAGGCTGGCGCCCAGATCAGCAAAGGATTTTTGCCATTCCGTTTGCCTCTCAAGCAGCTGAAGCACGAACTTGATGCGGACGGGAGAGCTTAATTCCGTGCGCGAGCTCCGCTCGTTGAGGGTCAAGGGTGCGCGCAGCCAGGTGCTGAGGTTTTCGATCCAATCGAGTCGGTCCGCCAGGGGACGCTGAGGTTTGGCCTGGGCCAGCAGGTACGCGAGGTCGTGTTTGGTCGTTGAAGACAAGAAAAGCTGGCGAAGCTTGCCGACCCAAAGTAATGCCATGCGGTGACCTCTCTAGCGCAAATGCTCCAACATAATGTAGCGGCTTATTCCACGCGAAGCAAGTCCAGCGCGGCGCATACTGGTCAGAACCGAAGGAACATCATGACTACGATCGAAGCGCTGCTGCGCGTGTGAGGCTCGGCGAGCGCAGAAGCAGAGGATCATCGATTCGTTTCGTTTCTGCCGTAAATACTATTCCCCGAGGTCAGGGAAGCCGAATTCGCATAAGCTCGCCCGAGTGAAGAGATTCTTCGAAGATTTGGGGAACATAGGGATACTGTAACGTAAGAAGGAAAGAAATTATGATGACTTTACTCACGATCCTGACGTCGGGTTTGCTCGCCGCTTTGCTGATGGGCCTTGTTGGCTTTTTTCTGCAGTATCTGGGCCTGCATCGCGCGGACATGATCACTTCAGTAGGAACCCTATTTACGCATGAACCAAAGCGGGCCCTCAGTGTGGGTTGGTTGGTGCAATTGACTTTTGGGGCCTTGTTTGCTTTAGCCTACGCTTTCGTCTGGAGTTACTTGGATCATTTAACTTTCGGCATTTTCCTCTTGGTGGGCGCCATCACCGGTTTTATCCACGGCCTCGTCGTCAGCATCATGCTGGTGATTGAAATTGCGGAACACCATCCGAATCCCGCGTATCGCAATATCGGTTTCACCATAGCCTTGAGTTATATCGGCACGCACGTGATCTATGGACTGGCCTTGGGGTATCTCTTAGGGACCTTTCAAACCCACTATGAGGTCATCTCCCATGTGGCCGCGTTTCGGCTCAAAGTCGGGGTCGGTTGAAGGCGGGGGGAGCCGATTTGTCCAAGATTGAAGAGTTCCATTCACAACAGAGGAGAGTCTGGCTATATTGGCGCTTTCGGGTGTCGATTGGGCCTTGCTCTTTTAGAAGGATCGAGGCATGCTCCCTGCCCGTACAGACCCTATTTATCTCTTTTTTGGATTCCAAATATGACGAAGCGTTGCGGATACATAGCCATCATGGGTAGACCCAATGCAGGGAAGAGCTCTTTGCTCAACACCCTGGTCGGGCAGAAAATTGCGGGAGTCAGCGCCAAACCGCAGACGACTCGTAACCGCATCCTCGGCATCCGCATGGAAGGCGACAGCCAACTCCTCTTTCTCGATACGCCTGGTATCCATCGCCAGCAGCGCCGCATGACGCTCAATTCGATGATGAATAAAGAAGCCTGGTCCGTCCTCGCCGACGCCGACTGCGTCCTCTATCTGATCGATGCACAGGACGAAGAGCGGGAAGGCGATCGCGAGTTCCTCGCCGGCATCCTCCGCGACTTCAAAGGTCCGACCTTCGTCTGTCTGAATAAAACCGATAAAATGAAGCAATTTGAGATCGACACGCAACTGGGAGTGACTTTTCACCTCCTGGCTGAGATCGCCAGTAGCCTCGAGGGCGAGGCCGCAGCCCGCGTCGCCAGCACTCAGATCTGGCCCATCAGCGCCAAGCGCAAGGAAAGCCTTGAAGAACTCCTTGCAACCGTCGGCGCGACTCTCCCCGAAGCCGAATGGTTATATCCGACCGACGACCTCACCGATCGCTCGCAGAAGTTTGTTTGTAGCGAACTGATCCGCGAACAAGCCTTCCGCTGCTTAGGCGCTGAACTTCCCTATCATCTCGCCGTGCGCGTGGAAGATATCGAATGGGAAGATGCCCTCGTCCGCGTCGAGGCCGAACTGATCGTCAGCCGCATGCAGCACAAAGGTATCGTTGTCGGCAAAGGCGGACAGAAAATCAAAGAGATCGGCAGCAAGGCGCGGGTCAGTCTCGAGCAACATTTTGGTTCCAAGGTCTTTCTCGGACTCGAAGTTCGCGTCGATGAAGGCTGGGTCCACGATAAGCGCTCGATCGCCGATTATTCTGAGCTGGGCGATCTGCACATCTGATCCTATAATGGAATACTACTAGAGCCTGTCCTTGAGAATGGAGACCCTGATGCTCAATCAGCGTTTGCGGATCGTCGGCGGAAAAAAACTCAGCGGTGGAAAAATCTCGATCGCGGGAAGTTCCAACCAAGTGACCAAGTGTATAATCGCATCGCTGCTCACCGACGAACCGGTGCAGATCAAAAGCGCTCCCGACGTCGATGAGCGCAAGATCGTCGAAGGCCTCTTCCGCTACCTCGGCGGCGAGGTGAGGCACCTCGATACGGATACGATCGAAGTGTGCGCCAAGACCGTGGATAAGTGGGTGATACCCGAGGAACTCTGCAAAAAAAATCGCATTGCCATCCTCTGCGCGGGGCCTTTGCTCATGCGCTTTGGTAAGGTCTCTTTTTTCGGCGCCCTCGGCGGCGATAAGATCGGCAAGCGGCCGGTCAACTATCATATCGAAGGCCTGGCTCAGATGGGCGCCGAAGTCGAGCGCGCCGGCAATCAATATCATCTGACGGTCGACGACAAAGGTCTCCGTGGTGCCCACATCGTCCTGCCCTTTCCTTCGGTCATGACCACCGAAAATCTTATCATCGCTGCGGCGATGGCCCACGGCCGGACCATCATTGAAAACGCTGCGATCGAACCCGAGATCATCGAACTCTGCAAGATGCTCCAGAAGATGGGGGCCGACATCACGCAGACGCCTAACCGGACTTTCATCATCGAGGGAGTCAAAAAACTTCGCGGCTGTGAACTCCGCTGTCTGTTCGATCGCAACCAAGCGGTGTCCTTCGCGGTCGCGGCGCTGGTCAGCGGCGGCGACGTGCTCCTCGAAAACGTCAATCACGGTCCGGTCTATAGTTTCCTCAATTTCATCCAGCGGATGGGGGCGGAGTTTACCGTCAACTCCAAGGGTCTCTTCGTCAAGGCCCCGGAAAATCGCCCGCTGCGCGGAACCCACGTTGAGATCGAAGTTCATCCGGGTTTCATGACCGACTGGCAACAGCCCTTCATGGTGCTCTTTACGCAGGCTGAAGGCATCAGCGTCATGCACGAGACGGTGTTCGAAGAACGGCTCGGCTATACTTCCTTTCTGAAGGAAATGGGTGCGAATATCTCCGTCAGCAGCAAGTGTCTCGGTGAATCATCGTGCCGCTTTCGCAATCATAACTACACGCATTCGGCCATTGTCTTGGGACCTACGCCGCTGGAAGCCAGGGATTTCGCCTTGCCCACCGACATTCGCGCGGGCAAGTGTCTCGTCATCGCAGGGCTGGTGGCGAAGGGCGTGAGTCATCTGAGTAACTTTCACGAATTGACGCGCAAGTACGATAACCTGGTGCCTAAGCTGCAGGAAATGGGCGCTGATATCGAAATCATAACTTCATAAACTTCGACTTTGCATTTAATTCTCTGAGAAATCGCGAAGAGTTCGCTGGCATAAGGCAGCCCGAGTATTCCAAGCCACTCGCGGCCAGGCTACAATAAGCGGAGAACCTCAACCGCGAGGCAGCTGATGCGGCGAGCCTGTTCGCCTTTGCTCAGGCAGCTCCCACTCCATGTCCGGCAAGTCTGGCAAGCCCTATCCTTAGCCAGTGGGATCAGCCTCATGTTTGGGTGTCAAAAAAATGACGCTCAAAGACCCCTCGTCAGCATCGTCGATGGCGATTGGCAGACAAACTGTCTGCCGCACAAGGCTCCCTTCCTATCGCGTCGCCTCAGCTATTCCTACAGCGAAGCCCATCTAGTCCAACGCCGCGAGGAAAGTTTTTTTGATGAGGCCTGTCTCGAGGCGGCAGGGACGACCTCTTTTCGCGGCACCTATGAACTGGAAGTGACCCGCCAGCCCTATATTTATCAGATCAATCTCTACTACGATGACATCACGGCCGCGGCGCTCACCGCGTCGGCTGCCGACGTCTACGATCGCGCTCAATTCTGCGACATCACCAATTGGACGATAGGTAGTGAAGAGGATATTACCTTGCGCGCAGGGGACGGATGCCCCGCCTACGGCATCGTACCGGTAAAGAACTGGAACCTCGTGCAGGTCAAGCGGGCGATCTCTCTCCGCTTCGGTGTCGATATCGCTCATGACAATCAAAGGCCCCAGGACGTGTCCGATGAGGATCCCACTCTACTTTTTGGAGCGCAACATGTTCAATAAGTGGCATCGGAGCGGCTTGATGGTCTTAGCGCTGACTTGGACTGTTCTCAGTGTCTATGGATGGGTCCGGCTGCAAAAAAATTGGGACGATAATCAACGCAGTCGCGCGGTGGCGGCCAAGGAAAAAGAAGTGCGGCACACCGTCAGCGAACCCTGGGAAACGGGACAATCGCGCAGTCGCGCCTACAAAGCGAATCAGGGATTTATTCAGCAGGAGCTGGAATTGGCCTTGGCCACCAGTCCGCGGCTCACCGTCGGGCTCCATGTTCCCTCAGCGCCTGAGTCGGAAGAGCGAGCCAGTCAATTCCTTGATCTCCTTTTTCAGAGGGTGAGAAGCGCTCAACCACGCAGCCTAGCCGTCAACTGGCCAGAAAATCTGCTCCGGCGATGGCCCGCTCAAAGAGAAGAAATCGACTCCGCCGCCCTCTGGTTTGAATGGCGAGGTAGGCGCATCGAACGCGTGAATCAACGCCTACGCTCCCTTTCGCGCTTGAGGCAGCATCCTTATGTTCTTCTCATCGAAGCGCAAGTGCTCGCCTTTCAAGGTCAGCAGCTTCCTTCGTTTCAGAAGTTTGAGATCGCTGAAGATGCCTTCAAGAATGAATCGGTCGCGCGCATGCGGGCGGGATTGCCCGTCGATATCTGGGTGGAGAATAACGAAGCGCTCATGTTTGAGTTGGCTGAGCAGTATTTGAATCGTGCCTGGTGGACGCCCGCCGCCAGAGTGCTGGCACGCTTGACGGAACAACAAGCGGATCATACGCGACTCTCTGTTCTCTTTGAGAGTCTGAGGCGCCGTCTGCCTCCCTCTCGAGCGGGATGAGAGGAGACTCCTTCTTAAAACCCATGCTTGACAGGGGCCAGCGAAGCCTCATTATAGAAGGGCATCGCCCCTCGTTTGAAGCAGGAGAATAACATGCAGCGATGGAATCATACTTTCAGTCGGTTTATTGGTTTGTTAGCGACCCTCATCTTGCTTACGGCTTGCGGAATACAGGATATTCCACGCGCGCGTAACAAAGTTGACGCTACTCTGGCGGAGGTGACGAATCAATACAAGCGACGGGCGGATCTCATTCCCAACTTGGTCAACGTGGTCAAGGGTTACGCCTCTCATGAAAAAGACACTTTAACCGCTGTCGTCGAAGCGCGAGCAAAAGCGACGCAGACGACGATCGATCCTTCGAAAGTGAATCCCGCTCAAATGCAGGAATTCATCGCGGCTCAGGGCAATCTCAGCCAAGCTCTCGGGCGTTTGATGGTCGTCGTTGAAAAATATCCTGACCTCAAGGCCGATCAGGGCTTTCGCGATCTGCAGGTGCAGCTCGAAGGCACCGAGAATCGTGTGACCATCGCGCGGCAGAGGACGATCGAAGCGATCAACGAGTTCAACAACCTGATCGGAGTTCCGCCGACCAGTTTTACTAATTCACTGATCTATCATTACGAAAAGCTGCCGCAGTGGACCGTAAGTGATCAGGAAAAGCAGCAGATTGAATCAGCTCCTGAGGTGAAATTCTAAGAAGAGGGACCGGATGCGCAACTTTTTCTCGATGATCGCTGCTTTGCTTCTAGCGAGCAGCATCGCCTTGCCCACCGGTCTCTGGGCTCTCACGCCTATACCCCCTCTCACCGAACCTGTCAGCGATCAGGCGCATATCCTTTCGGCTGAAGCCATCACTTTCCTCAACCGCGAGCTGCAGCAGCTTTGGCAAAGCGGAGGCTCGCAAATCGCCGTCCTCACCGTGCCGCAGCTTGAAGGCGAAACCATCGAGGGGCTTACCATCCGCGTGGCCGAAACGTGGAAACTCGGCACGAAAGATCGTGACAATGGAGTGCTGCTGGCGATCGCGCTTCAAGATCGCCGGATGCGCATCGAAGTGGGTCAAGGATTAGAAGGCGAATTGCCGGATGCTCTTGCCGGTCGCATTGTCGATCAACAGTTGAAACCAGCCTTTCGTGCCGGAGATTTCAATCAAGGCGTCGTCGATGCGGTCATCGCCATTGCGGCCAGAACTGATCCCTCCTACACCTTCAGCACAGCGGGTGCAAAGTCCCAGCGAGGTCACGGGCGCAGTCCATCGAAGTTTAGTTTTCTGTTTCAATTTCTGCTGGTAATTTTCATCGCATTCTTTGCTATCAGACGGCGGATTTTTGGCTCTGGTTTCGGGGGTGGTTTCGGCGGATTTGGCGGTGGAGGATTCGGGGGCGGCGGCGGTGGTGGTGGATTCGGCGGCGGTGGCGGTGGATTTTCAGGCGGAGGATCGTCAGGCGGATGGTAAAAGACATACCCAACTGGTCACAGACCTACATCGATACCAAAGGCGTGGCGCGCGTTGAAGCAGCGGTTCGCGCTGCAGAAATGCGCACCAGCGGTGAGATCGTCCCTGTCTTGGTCAGACGCTCTACGACGCAGGGGCTGGTACCTCTCGTGCTCGGTTTGCTGTTTCCTCTCCTCATCCTCGCTGTGCAGGACAGCTTGCGAGCGTCCATCGATCACCACCAGCTGATCTATTGGAACATCGCACTCGTTGTTGGTGCGGTTCTCGGCTTTAGTCTGGGCAAAATCGCGCGCGTGCAGCGTTGGATCATTCCCGTATCGCAGCAAAAAATCGAAGCTGAGCGGCGTGCTATGCTTGAATTCTACTGGAGCGATCTGAGTCATACCAAAGGCGGCACGGGCATCATCCTCTTTGTTTCGCTGCTGGAACACCAAGCGGTCGTGCTCGCTGACCAAGGGATTGCGCAACACTGTAAGCCTGAGATTTTCGATGCCGTCGTCGCTGATTTGATCCAAGGCGCAAAAAAGAGAGATCTGGCGTCTGGCTTTGAAGCAGCGATAGCGCGCTGCACCGACCTTCTCGCCCCGCATTTTCCGCGGCAGGAGCAAGACGTCAACGAGCTTGGCGATCTGCTCATCTTTCGTGATCGCTAGATCATTGCCTATGTGGACTCCCGATTCTTGGGATGTTAAGATCAAAAAAATCTATCAAACTTCAGATTGAGACGGACTCAAAAGGGGAATAGCGCGTGATGAAACACAGGCTCGTCGCCATCGTTGTCATGAGTCTCTTCTCGAGTTGCCGCCATCCTGATTCGGGTCCGTCGAAGACCCAGGATATCTACGATATCGACAGTATTTCGCTTCGTAAAGGCGAAGCAGAGTTTGATATCGTCTGTCGCGACGGTTCAACAGAAATCGACAGCAAGGCGCAGATTCAACAAAACGAGGTTTGCAACGGCAAGGGGACCAGGCAGGAACTGGTGTGCGTCCCTTTGGGCGGGAAATTCGTGCCCTCATCGACCAAAACTGGAGTTGAATTCGGCCTTGGCTCAAGTGAAGAAGAATGCAATAGCGCGATCGATGCGGCTCGTTTCGGAGCGGTCTGCAGCCGCGGTAACGGGTATGGACCT
>CANJJY010000132.1 GCA_947474445.1 Oligoflexaceae bacterium | reverse complement strand
TGTTTGATGGCATCCGCCTCGAACATCCAAAGATACCTCTGATATCTACCGTCACGGGGCAGCTCTTGACCGCGGAAGAAGCCAAAAGACCAGGCTATTGGGTCGATCAGATCAGGCAACCTGTGCAATTTGCAGCAGCACTTGCCTACGCAGGTTCCACGCAAGCGGCACTCTTTCTAGAAGTGGGTCCACGCGCGGCCCTCACGCGATCGGTTGCGGCTATCGTGGGGCAAAAAAGTCTAGGGGCCTGGTCTTGTCTGGGCACTGATTCCCAAGGAAAAGCCGAGCCCGCGCATTTCGCGGCGACTCTCGCAGCTCTTTGGACCGCTGGCCTTCGGTTGTTTGAGCCGACCAGCGAAGAGCGTATCCCAGCTCCTGTTTATCCCTTTCAGGGTGAACGCTTCTGGCTTGAACCGCAGACCAAAGAGGGTCGTGATAGACGCGTTCAAGAAGCTGAAGCCAAGCCAAGGCTTCCCTCCATTTCATCTGTCACAGAACGCCTGCGCGCGACCCTTGGACCGATGATAGGTGTTTCTCTCGAGGACCTGGCGCTGCAAAAATCTTGGCACGCCCTTGGTCTCGATTCGCTGCTGCTCACGCAATGGGCTTTGAAATTGCAAAAGGAATGGCAGCTCGATATCAGCCTTCAACTTCTGCAAGGGCCGGCTCATGATCTCAAGGAACTCGCCGCATATATCGAAGCTCGCACTCCGCCCGTCGAGAAAGTAGCTGAGACACAAGATTCAGGTCGTCCTGTTGCCAATCTAAGTTTGACCGAACCACCTCAGCTCGCTTTGGATATTCTCGCTCGTCAGACGCAGGTCCTCGAACGACAGCTGCTGCTCCTCGAAGACTTGAGTCAGCGCACGTTAAACGCGAATCCTGCTTCCGCTGCAGCACCCGAAACGCTTTTGCCTCGCGCATCAATCAAGAAGGCAAGTTGGTCCGAAAATTGGCCCGCCGATGGGCACTTGGCTCTTCATACCGATCAAGGAACTCTTCTTATGCCTCACTTTCGTGGCGCCTTTCTTGCGCAAGACGCCGCGGGGCAGCCGGGGCTCTTTATGGAAGATCCGGAAGAGGCGGGCACTTTTTGGCAAATCACGCGCGCGGCCTGATCACTTTTCACGCCAAGGACCAGCACCCCATTGCGCTGAAGGCCCCTTGAAGACCTTTCTGGAAGCGAACTGCAGCAAAATAAGCCTTTTTGACACACATCTCTCTGTCATGCCTTGCATCGGCAGACGCCTCCGGCTATCGTATGTTTAGTGTTGCCGGCTTTCACCAGGGCCTGCCCGCGAACCCCTGGATAGCGCAGAAAGCTGCAAGGTAAAGACTCTGAATGCCGAGGTCATATTTTTTATGTCACAGATGCAAACCATCTTTGTAGTGGACGATCAAGAATCGATCCTGGGTGCCGTGAAATCCGTGTTGGTCGATGAATCCTATCGAATACTGACCTTCACCAGCGCTGAAGCGCTCGAAAAAGGCTTGCGTGACGAACGTCCCAACTTGATTCTTCTCGATATTTGGTTGCCAGGTATCGATGGGATGGAAGCATTAGTTAAACTTAAGAAAGACTATCCTGAAATTCCTATCATTCTGATGAGCGGGCACGCCGGCATCGATATTGCGGTCAAAGCGATGAAGGCAGGCGCCGCCGATTTTCTAGAGAAGCCTCTCAATCTCGATATCTTGCTCGAAAAAATCGCGCAGCACCTTTCCCCTCTCGCATCAGCTGGCACGCTGCGCGGCCCAGCCGGGGCCACCGCGGCTTTCCGCGGCTCGCAGGGAGCCATCGCCAGCTTGATTCCTTCCAAAGAACCGCAGAAAACCGTGCGCGGCAATGCCGTATTGAACGGTGTGGGTCTGTTGAGTGGGCGTCCAACCGGAGTCATCATCAGTCCTGCGCCTGTTGATTCGGGCATCGTTTTTCGCACGCTCGATGGCGTGGCGATCCCCGCTCATATCACGGCTCTCGACAATTTCGATAGACTAGGTCAGGGCAAGAGCTTTACCGCCAATTCCACTGTCCTGGCCAAAGGCGGTCGCCGTATCCGTACCGTCGAACATCTCATGGCTGCCTTGCATATGATGGGCATCACCAACGCATCGATCAAGGTCGACGAGGAAATTCCGAATATCGATGGCTCCGCCGCCGATTTCTGTCGAATCATCGAAGCAGCTGGTGTCGAAGTCCAAGATAAACCGCGCATGGACATCGTCATCCATCAGAAAGTCAGTCTCGGCGTCGAGCACGACGAGGAAAAATACCTCTTCGTCGAGCCTTACGAAGGTTTTGAAGTGCAAATGCGGGTGAAATACCCAGCTCCGATTCTCGAGCAAAGATTCCGTTTCAATAGCAGCGAACAATCTTTCGCTCGCGACATCGCCCCCGCGCGATCGTTCAACACCTTTGAAAATATCGATTCCGCTCAGCAGCAAGGTATGGTGGGTTCAGGCTATCTCAACTCGCACATCATCATTCACGATGGAAAAGTGATCAATACCAAGCTTAATTTTCCCGATGAATTCGTTCGCCACAAAATCCTCGATCTCCTCGGCGATCTGTATCTTTTGGGATTTGGATTGCGCGCCCGCGTCGTCGGCAACATGACATCCCACGGGCTCAATCAAGCTCTCGCGCTAAAGATTCACGAGGCGATAGGACTCTAAGGACCTCCCTTCAGGTCGTTTTCTTTTTACGCATCATCCGCATCAGCCCCTCTTGAGCGACAGACGCCACGAGGGAACCGTTCTTAGCGAAGATCTGTCCACGATTCAATCCCCGCGATCCCGTCGCCGATGGACTTTCCATCGCATGCAGGACCCATTCATCAAATTGCACAGGACGATGAAACCACATGCAGTGATCCAGACTCACCACCTGCACCGCCTGCTGGTAAAAGGTATAGCCGTGAGGCAAGAGCGATGTCCCAGCCAATCCAAAATCCGAGGCGTAGGCAAGCATAGCCTGATGGATCTGTGGATCGCTCGGCAGTTTGCCTTTGGCGCGCATCCAGGCATGTTTAAACGGGGGGCGCTTGGCAGGTGCCCAGGGATCGACAGGATCGATAACCCGAATTTCTATCGCGCGTTCCGCGGTAAATTTTTCACGAAGCTCGGGGGGCAAACGATCTTGATTCTTCCGAACCAAATCCAGATCGCTGAGAATGCCATCGGGGCCCGGAACGGCGGGCATTGTGCTCTGATGCTCGAGCCCCGCTTCGATCGGTTGAAAGGAAGCTGACATACTAAAAATAGCGAGACCGCCTTGTTTGGCCACCACCCGTCTCGTCGAGAAGCTGCGCCCGCTGCGGATGAGATCGACTTCGTAGTAGATGGAATCTAGGGGGTTTCCAGCGCGTAGGAAATAGCCCTGCAGCGAGTGACAGATGCGGTCTGCTTCCACAGTCCGGCTCGCTGCCATCAGAGATTGACCGAGCACCTGCCCTCCGAACAGATGCCCAAAGCCGAGATCGTGGCTGCGTCCCAGGAAAACGTTGGTCTCGATAGCTTTAATGTCGAGTAGTTCAACCAGCTGCTGCAAGACGACGCTCATGCGGGGGCTCCTTTATTCCCAGTTCTGAGTGATCGTCGCAGAATCGGTAGGAGAAGAAAAGCGAGGAGTTGCTATCCCTTCAAGCTTCACGGGTCTTATCTCAGCTCTCTAGAAGATCGACCGCTTAGGATCCGGTAGCCCCTCCAAAATGGTATTCCGTGTGGCATTGGTCACAGCTGAAGTATCGCGGCTGACTATGGTCGGGTGATGTCACTCCACGTGCATCCTGAGCGTGGCACGAGCGGCAATCAGTAGGCAGTCCTTGGTAGACTCCCACATTGTGACAAGCGCGACAATCCGTGATGCGATGCGCTCCGCGCAAGGGAAAGCGGCTCATGTTGTGATCGAAGGTCGTTTGGGTCCAGAAATTCTGGGTGTGACACTCAGCGCAGAAGGGCAACTGTCCCTGATGATGATCGTCTTTGAGGTGACAGGTAATGCACTCCTGACTTGACCCGTGCAGAATGCGGTCATTGACGTGACACTCTTTACAGTCGAGCTGCAGGTGGACACCTTTGAGGAGAAAATCCTTGTGGAAATCGCCGGTAAAGCGCCAACCGGTTTCGTTATGGCATTTGGTACAATTGGGACCGTTGGCTCCATTGTGTACATCGCGATGACAAGTCTGACAATTTTTGGTCTTCAATTCGGGAAAGTGATAATCGCCCTTGCGATTATTTGGCTCCTGTCGATACCGGGCAGAAGTCGGCTTATGGCATTCGGCACACTTGACCTTCTGATGCTTGCCCTTGAGTTCATAGTTGGTCTCGTTGTGATTGAACTCTTTGCGCTTTTCAAAACTCTCCGTCAAATGACAGCTCGTGCAAGGCCGGCTCGAGAATTCCTTATCGAACATGTCCTTATGCTCGTTGACGTGACACTCTTCGCAAAATCCTTTTTGAGCCCCTTCAAACATAAAGAGGTGCCCGCGCTTTGGTGGTTTGGTTGCTAGCGTGAGATTACTCGGCTTATGGCATTCATTGCATTGCTTGGCGATCGTCGCATGCTTACCCGTGAGCTTGAAACGCGTCACATCATGATCAAAATCCAAGAGGCGCCCAAAACTGGTTGTATTATGGCAATCCCCACATGATTTCTTCTGAAACTCTGGATGAAACTGGTCTTTGTGAACTGACGTGTGACAGAGAGCACAGTAGTTAGCATCCTTTTTCTCATCGAAATCATACTGATGCGCGACCTTCGGTGGCTTGGTCGGCAACTTCTCTCGCGTGGGCTCGTGACACTTGATGCATTGGTTTTCAATCTTTTCATGACGGCCTGTGAGCTTGAATGCCGTAATGTTGTGATCAAAGGGTAGCCGCCGCACGAAGTCCTGTGTCGTGTGACACTTGGCGCAAGACATATCCAGAGTCTTTTCGGAAAATTGTTTTTTGTGAACAGTGGCATGGCAACTGATGCAGAAATCCTTGTCAGCGTTAGGAAACTTATAGGCTTCCTTGCCATCCACTATGTGACAGCTTTTGCAACTGGTCGTCTTATGCTTACCCGTCAAAGCAAAACGCGTCTTATCGTGAAAAGTCTTATCGGCATTGATCTGATTTTGCAGGTTCATCGTCTTCCAACCATCAGTCGAGTGACACGACTCGCAGCTGACACCCTTGAACTTTTTATGAAAAGCCGCCGTATGAGGTGATTTGTGACACTGTTCACACGATCTCTTTGCAAGGTCGGGAAAGTTATATTTACGAGGTGTATTCGGAACCTTGGCCGCGCCTTTACTCAAGGGAGTATGACACTCAAAGCAAGCATTCTCTTTGTGCTTGCCGGTGATAGGAAAGTCGGCTTGCGTATTGTGATCGAATCGAAGGTCCTGCTTCCAACCCAAGTCCACGTGGCAACTTTCGCAGGTCTGCAGGGCTCCTTGGAAGCGATCGGCTCGCTCACGGACAAAGCCGTGATAATCAGCGTGGCAGCTATTGCAGGCTTTTTTGAGGCCTGTCCAGCGGAATTGACCCATGCCTTTGCCCGCAGTCGCCGCCGCTTGCTTATGACAGTCGACACAGTTGACCTGCGCGTGCTTCCCGCGAAGGTTGAATCCGGTCACCGTATGATCAAAATTGGGCAGTTTCCAACTAGTTTGACTATGACAGGTCGTGCACTCGCCGCCTCGAAAGCGGGGGCTCAGCTTGTCCCCGTGCTGGTCCTTGTGACAACTGAGGCACTTGGCCGTTTTGAGTTGAGGCCAGTCGTATTTGAAATTGTTCTTCCCTTCCGAGACGTGGCACTTGTTGCACTTGATCTCGGCATGAGCTCCGACGAGGGCATAGCCCGATTCGCGTTGGTGATCGAATCGCTCAGCATTCTTCCAATCTGTCGTGTTGTGACAGCTACTGCATTCTTTGTTCTTGAGTTTTCCTTCAAAGAAGTGAATGTCATCCGCCTTGTGGCAGGTGTTGCAAGAATTCACGGTTCCGAAAAAGCGCGTTTCCTGCGAGCGAATCGGTTTGCCCTTGCGCTTATCCGTGTGGCATTTAGCACAATCAGTCTTGACGTGAGCTCCGTCGAGTTCAAAGCCCGTCTTCGCGTGATCGAAAGTCTTTTGATTGAACGCAAGCGAATCGAAATTCCTACCTTTGTGATCAGCGTGACACTCGCGGCAGGGTCGACCCTTCATGAGTCCATGAAAATGCTCTTTCTGTTCGACATGCCCACGAATTTCCTTGTGACAGTCGGTGCACAACTGATTGGGAATACCCCCAGCCGGCTCGTGACATTTAAGACAATCTTTGTGTTCAAGATCTTCGTGACCGATGATCAGAGGTCCCGGTGCTAAAAGCTTATTGAGCAGTCCCTCAAAGCTCGGCTTCGCTTCTTGCGCGCCGGTGACAGCCGGCAGGAGGCAAAAGAGGGCCAATAATAGTTTAGCTAGTCTTTGCAATCACATACTCTCAAATCGAGGCGTTTTAGTCCGTACCGGCGAGACCGATGCCTCACCAAAGCGGTAACCAATCATCACAAACAAGGCCTTGGCACTGGCCTTATCATCGCTCTCTATCTGGTAGGCCAGAGTGCCTCGCAAATCTTCTGAGAGAAAAAAACTGCTATCAATCGTCGAAATCTGCCGCTGGTTCTTCAAGCCACTCTCATAATCTTCCTTGACGATGAGATGCGACAAACCAAGCCCGATGTAGCGGGCCCAATAATCATAGCTGATACGGACAAAATTGTCCTTGCTTTGAAAGTTGTTTCGGACTCCAAACTGGGTGCGGAGCGAGGAAGCGTCGAAGATGAGCCGGGGCAAGAGGATGCCAAAAGCCAGCTCCTTTTGCGTAAGACCGTCTTCTGTTCGTTTACCGAAGAGCAGGCTGTAATCAAAGGATAGGTTCTGCAGAAGTCTCTGCCGCAGTTCAAAACCAAGGGTCTGAACGGGGCTGGGCTTGAGAGTATCCTCGATCGTCTGCTTCAGAAAATAGTCTTCGGTATTGGTCTGCTGCAGATAGAGGTGAGTTCGGTATTTCTCACTCGTAAAGATATGGGAAATGGAGGCCCGTCGCAGAACCGAAGTTGGTTTGAAGTCATAAAGAGCGGTGGTCGCCAGGCGATGAGCATTGGTGAATGTCCACATTCCCTGCTGAAAGTAGTAGGCGTGGTTGGCCTTATCGGTAATGTCGTAGGTTGGACCTTGGCCGACAGCTTGAGTCAAATAGCTACTGTCTTCGACGCCCCCCTTATTTTCATAGGTAAGGTAAGAACCGGCCTGCAGGTTATTGATGGCCGGTTCTTTGGGATCGACGTAAAGAGGCATCAAAATGTCTTTAGGCCCTTGTCCGCCGAAGACTCCGAGGCGGAACGAGCGAGACAGACGATACCCCGCATCGGCCCCGTCGTTACTCAGTACATTGGCTTCGGCGAGGGCAAATCGTCCGAGAGTGAAATAGAAGCGATTCGTCTCCCAGGGACGACGATAGGCGAGAGTTCGCATCTGGATGCGGTTGTATGAACTCAGACGCAGATTCTGTCGTTCGAGCTTTCCGTAGCTATCCCACTTGTCGCGAAAATCCAGGACGACCTGATCGTTCGAGTCGTTCAATTCCAAGGCATCGAGGCTAAATTGCCCCGATAGCACCGCTTCGTCGTTATTTTCTTCGCCTTGGAGCTTATCTTTGAAAGTCACGATCCGAGTATACCCCCCCAGACGAACCTGACCACGGGTCGTGGCGGCATCGATAGGAGACGCAGAGCCGAGCCCTAGCACCAGCAGGATTAAGCTGAAGCTGGCGATGCGAGCCGCGTCTCTGCGCACGTCGTGTAAGCGAAGGTAGTACTTCAAAAGCCATTCTCATGTGAAGAAAAGTCGTTCGATCATTGTAGCAGGCAGAGTGCTTGCAGCCCAAGCGACTTTTCTGCAGGCGCGTTGTGGAGGGAGTTCAGGCGACTTTGCAGGCGATCAGCGCGTGACGCTCCATTGTGGAAAAGAGTGACAGCTCACGCAGTCTCCGCGCGGCGTGTGCGGGTTACCTTCGGAAGCGAGGTAATGACAACCGAGGCAGGATACATCGGCGGCGGTGTGCGTGTGAGCGGTTGGAAGCCAACTGGGAGCCGCCTTTGCATATTCGTGGCATTCCCCACAGCTCCGGCCGAAGCCGTGTGCTACGGTTAAAGCAGCGCCTTTTGCATCGATATCGACGTTGGCAGGAAAGCGGGTTTCCTCGTGACAGGTCGCGCAAGGGGCGGTAAAGCGCGTATGATCGGCAGCCGGCTTATCAAAGCGCTGATCAGCAACTCCAGGCTGGTGCGTTCCACACTTGCCACTCGCGAGAGCGAGAAGGACCAGGGTCAATAGCGCTTTGAATATGAAGGCGACGCGCATTTCGGAATCCTCAGCTGCTTACTTTGACAGCTTCACCAAACTTAGTCTCGATCATGATACCGATGCTCTTCAGGAAGCTGAAAGGCATTATAGCTCCCGCGAAGATAAAGACGAAGTCATTTTGCAAGCGAAAGGTCTCTTCGCCCTTCTTCACCATCAAGTGATCGGGGTGAATCTCAGATACACTGGAATCGTAGCTGATCGTCAACCAACCCTTTTTTGCATAATCGTTGATGATATTTTGGTTCTCTTCATTGCAGCGATCGAAGGTCGGTCCTCTCACCAGCAGAAATACCTTATTGCGCAATTGAGGTTTGCAAAGATACTGGGCGGCTTCCACCGCGGCATTTCCCCCGCCAACGACGGCGATCCAGCGTTGCTGGTACTGATCGGGATCGAGGAGATTATAGGTGACCTTGGGCAGCTCTTCATTCTTCAATCCGAGCTTGCGGGGGGTACCGCGGACACCCATAGCGAGGACTACTTTTTGCGAGGTGATATTCCCAGCTGAAGTTTCGATCTCAAAGACGTCGCCTTTTTTCTGTAGGTTGATGAAGCGACATTCTTCTTTGATATTGAGGTTGGCCTGCTTGCGCACATGCCCCCAAAGACCTAAGAGCTCTTCCTTGGAGACCTTATTTTTTTGAAACTTAAAGCGTCCAATCACAGGAAATTCAAGAGGTTGAGACATGACGACTTTCTGCTTAGGAAAGTTGTAGATCGTCCCCCCGAACTTGTTCTGCTCAAGACAGATATAGCGCTTTTTCTGTCCGGCGCAGACCAGGGCAGACGATAAGCCTGCGGGTCCTGCGCCGACCACGACGACATCAAAGTCCGTCTTCACGTTGTTTTTTACAGTTTTGCACGCGTGCTCCGCCGCAAGCTTGCCCTGTTTCACGGCGTTGATGATGAGACCCATACCGCCGAGTTCCCCGGATATATACAGGCCGGGTACGTTGGTTTGAAAGTTGCCATCGATGGAGGGCAATTCCATCCCGCGCGTTTTAGTGCCGAAAACCAGTTGAATCGCATCGTAGGGACAGGACGATTGACACAAGCCGTGGCCCACGCATTTAGTCGGTTCCACCAGCACAGCGCGATGGTTGATCAGCTTTATTATCTCCCCCTCAGGGCAGGCAGCTACGCAAGCGCCGCATCCGCCGCAGAGAGTTGGATCGATTTCGGGATGAAGGGAGATGGGTTCGTGCATTTTCTTGGCGACGGCATCATCCCATTTTCGCTTGGCCTCGCGCAGATGCGTAGCACGCTGCCTGGTGCCCCAGATGCCAAGAAAGACTAGAAAAGCGACTCCAAAGAGCCACAGAGATTGCGTGAGAAGATAATAGAGTTTCATGAGCATAAGCATTACCCGCGTGAAAGGCGACCTTTTACGATCGGCCGCAGCGGGCAAAAGCTTAAATAATTCTGCTAACCCCCCTTAGAGGCTTGGGTTTTCACCTCACTTTTAAGGACAGAGGCTGAGCGGACTATTGAAAATAAACGACTTGTCCTTCGGAGCCGTGATCTTGGCTCCCTTGTCGGCATAGATGCTGGCCGGCACCCCTTCGGCCACATAGGTCCCACCCTTCATGATGACGGCGTTGGCACCAGCCCCCTTGTCCGTGATTTTTCCGCCATTGGGGGCTAAAAAGGTAAGCTTGTCGCCATCTGTCGTCAGCGAGGCACCAGACATCAGGTAATAGCGCGCGCCGCCTCCGGCAAAGACTCGGACTGTCACATTTTGGTCTATCACTTTAAAATTGCGACTGTCGACTTTGAACGAAAGAGTATCTTTCGCCCCACAGCCTTCTCCTACCATCGAGATCATATTCGGTAAAACCGTTTTAACTTGGCCGGGATCCTTGGAATAAACGAGTTCAAATTTATAGTCACCCGTATTCGCGAGGTAGTAGAGAGCAATATTGTTAGGTCCGGGAAACGAAAATGTCGCCCCATTGAGCGGCGTGTCTATGCTACCTGCAGCATTGATCTTTGGCTGCAGTTTGGGCGACGTTGCATGACTG
>CANJJY010000131.1 GCA_947474445.1 Oligoflexaceae bacterium | reverse complement strand
CAAGAGCCCTAATTGACGATAAAGAGCGGTAAGTTCCTCTAATTCAGGGGCGATCTTGCCGCCAATGAGACCAAAAGCCCATAGACCCCAAACCGGATGCCAGGCCCGACAGTGCTGATCGAGCCAGAAGCGAACAGGCTCTATCCACCAACCCATCCAACTTCTTAAGATAAGCCGGACAGCAGGTTCATCTGCTAGATCACGCGAGCAAATAAACCAAAACGGATCTATGCACGACCTTATCGGACTTTGCTGCATCCAAATATAAAACCAACCTGCTCCCATCGCGAAAAAGCAGCATCTTCGTAGGCTCGCAAGGAATATTCCTGCCATGCAGAATAATAAAATTATCCAGAGGCTTGAATAGGGAGGCGCAGCGCTCCCCATCGAGGCACTGACAACTCCGAGAATAAAAGCTCCCATTCCCAGCCTTTCCCCACGGCCGATTGCCGTTTAGTGCTTAGCGTAGCCCTATGAAATGACGGAGATTGGTGGCTTTGTCGAATGACATTCTAAGGACATGAAGAAATTTTGACAGAAAATCGACATGAACACAAAAAACGCTAAGGATGGCGTGAGGTAAGTTGAAAATCTGTCATCAGGCAGTATGTATAAAGGATGGTGAAAAGATGGATTTACCGCGAAGAAGATAGGTCTCTTCCGGGTAGAACTCTTCCAAGTAGAAATCTTTGTCATTCCATAGCTTTTGAAGAGCCTGGGCATGGATCCGGTGCCCAGTTTTATGGGCATAAAGACTTGCCATGAGTGGTGCACCAAGCAAGGCGAAATCACCTAACAAGTTGAGAAGCTTGTGCCTCACAAATTCATCGGGGCTGCGGAGTCCCCCAGCATTCAAAAATCCATGTTCGGTCACCACAACAGCATTTTCAAGGCTTCCGCCTAAAGCCAAACCTCGTTCCCGCATTGCCTGCACGTCGCGTGCGTGACAGAAAGTCCGAGCGTCGGCTATCGCTAAAAAATTATCGATCCCTGCTTCATAATCAATGGATTGGCGGCCGATTACACTCGAAGAAAAATCAATGGAACAGTGTATTTTTTGTGATTTTGCAGGCTCCAAGTGCAATACTTTATCACCTTCCGAGACAGTCAAGGGCTGCTTGAGTCGATAGGCTCGAGCGGGTGCAGGGTATTCAATCAAGCCACACCTCATCAGGCCGCTCACAAACTCGCGCGCACTTCCGTCCATAATTGGAACTTCAGGAGCATCAACTAAGACTTCCGTATTGGTCAATCCGAGCCCAGCGAAGGCGGCCATCAAATGCTCAACGGTCGCAACAGAACGCGATCCTTCACCTATTGTTGTCGCTAAGTCCGTTCCAGAAATTTCACTGGGATTGGCTAAAACAAACCGTGTGAGAGAAATATCTCTGCGAAAAAAACGAATACCCGAATTTGGTTTTGCTGGCCTGATCAAAAGAGTCACCAACCGGCCGGTATGCAAGCCTTTACCGCTCAGGCTCAATGGCTTAATCAGACTCGTTTGCCATCGACTCATCAACATAAGCGATTCCTGTCAATAATTCGTTACGGCCTGGTTGAAAACCACTTTGACAACAAAAATGCCGTGACTCAATTGTATTTGCCTACAATAGCTAACCCAAATAAATGAAGACAGATAAAAATTAGGGGTGGCATGACGGATAGAATCCTTTAGATATCTCCCTGTCATGGTCTTCATCAAGAAAAAAAGGCAACTTCTGCAGTGTCTGGATCATAAAATCGGCGTCTTTGCCCCATGCGCCTGGCATAAAGGAGGGGTGATCCCCAGGCAGAAGGAAAAGCCAGAGCATCGGCCACATACATATCCGCTTCTTCTAGGCTGCTTACCCAGTTCAATCGAAACAGTTCATAACTCAGATCAATGGCCAAGCTGCTGATGTAGTTATGAAGCCAGCCCGGCCCCTTGCGATATGCTCCGGAGGTCTTATGTGCACTCAGTTCTAAAACGCTCTTCCAATCCTTGAGATGTAGGCAGTCTCGATCGAGATCAAACCTTCCGATTGCCTCTGGAATAGCAATTTGGCTTAGAGTCTGCAGCCCAATTCGATAACTGAGAAACTTTTGCCAGTGCCGTTCGCTTCCAAGCAACTTCCAGTCGAGATTGCGGAGCTGTTCAAGCAAGCTCGCCATGCTTTCTCCAGTCGTCTGACAAAAGCGAACCAGTAACTGCAGGGCTAGAGATCGCGTCAAGTAGAGAAGAGGAATGGTAGGACTTGGAGCCTTCACGCTGTAAATCGCTTCAAAGAAAGGCGCAAGATGGAAGGCCAAGTCTGCATTATGCTCTGAAATTTCAGCGACCTGTCTCTCCATACTCTGTGCTCCGAGTGCCCACCCCCTGATTTCCACTTCACGATGTTGGAATCTAATATCGCGAAAAATACCAAATCGAAGAGTGGGGAAGAGAGGCTGCCGGGGACTCGCTCCGACGTACCAGCTCAGCTGTTTATCAAAAAGCTGAAGAGCTTGCCGATGATATCGTGTTTCGATCTGACCGAGGGTCTGTTCGAGGTGCAGTCGCAAACTCTCAGCTTTTTCAGCAAAAAAGCAGATCCGGTAACCACCGTCGAGAAGGCGAGAAACAATAGAAATGGGAACCGTTGACTCGCTAATATCAAAGAATACCAATTCCAGCTGCAATCTCCCGGGCAGAACATGCTTCCGATCTATCGCTCTGCGAAGCCACAGTTCATAGGGTGCTAGACACATAAAGCGAGCGGCTGAATCAATGAGTTCCAAATCCAGTCCAGCCTGAGCTTCTCGCTGTCTATTGACTCGCGCCGTATAAGAATGAATATGATCACGCGCTAAAAGGGAGCCACTGCGATCTGCCCATAACTTCTGAATCTGCGGTAACTTGACAACATTTCTTGGCCGGCCTTTTGATTCGAACTCCCAAGCTTCAACCTGCCTTTGCGCCCAGGGCAGTAGGACTAACCGCCAATCCTTCCAAGAAAGGGCAGCATCGATCAATCCGAATTGAACGGCTTCCTCAGCTTTCCAAGTATTCTGCTGTTGCCAGGCATCAAGAAGCTTAGGCTTTCGCTGCAGTTGTTGCGCTAACCATCCAAGCGCTGGCAGTTGCCCGGCAGCCATTTCAGGGAATCCAAACCACGTTTCTGTATCAAAGACAAAACGTCGATGGCAAGCGAAAGCGAGCTCAGCCATGACGCCCAGGCAGCTTTTTTCACTCAAATAAAACCAAGGGATCGTCGATTCTTGAATCGCTTTTCTGATCCGATAAAGTCTCGCTAAGCGCCATCGCACTTCGTCGCGCAGAAGCTTGCTTCCCAATTCGTCCAACCAGGCTCGATCAAAATCACTGCAGTTTACCTTTTGGATCCAGAGCACTGCTTGCACCAATCCGCGACTAGCTAACTCTTGACTCTGCAAAATGAGTTGTTCTAGAGCCGCGATTTCTTTATCAGCAGATGCACTTAAAATGGAACCCTCAAAGACCCAGTCAGCTAACAATAAATTATCATGTTGTTCGAAATTCATTGGGAATTCACGCGTTCTGAAAAGTGACATCGACCATTCATAGGAATATAAAGCAGAGCGGCAGACGGGTGAGGACTCAAAAGGAACTCCCAGTAGCTGCTCAAAGCGTTTGCATACGACGCCCACTGTGGAAGGCGCAGCTGATCGGCAGCCACACCCCGCGCCCTCAGCTCTTCCCAACAGGCCGGAAGAAGCCCTTTGATTTGGGCATAAATATAGATAGCCTGAAACGATGCTGCATGCTTGCCCCGCTCACCAAGCCACTGGTCCCATTGCCGAAACAAATCGGCAATGCCCTGAAGTCCCTTTCGAAAGTCACCGAGGTAGCAGTCTCTGCCACGGAGTTGAGCTGGTATAAACGACTTATTAGCTACTTCCAGCGAGGATATTGGATGAATGCAACCTTCGAGGAGCAGCAATGGCTTTTTTTGATTATCTCGTATTGCCTGACTTTCTCGTGGTCGGCGCCGCTGTGCGTCCAAGGCAATAAACCTTTGCAAGGGATCGATCATCAGCTGATCAAAAAATTTGACAGGATAGACATGCTCCTGGACTTCCAACAAATGTTCAAAAGACGCCAGATCAAATGGCTTTACTTTGAGCAGCGAGAGCTCCAAAGCAGATCGAGCGACTTCATTATGGCCCAGGGGGCTTTCATCGACGATTTGCGCAAAGCATGCTGCAGTGCGCGGTTCTTTAATAACGGCGTTCCATAGATCAGATAGACTATTTAAAACTGTTGTTCGTCCGAAGAGTTGTGAGCAACTAGGCCTTTGCCCATCGGCGGAAGTGTAGAGTAGCAGTTCAGGACGTTGATGCAACTGGTGCAGACGTGACATAACAAGCGAATCCAAAAGGCGGGTTCTCTGTATGCCCTTGTCGAATGAAATCGCGGTAGGCCGCTGCACCGTGCCTGTAATCGCTAAACTTGTATCGTAGACGTACATACTTCAGTTGGCTTCTTTCGTCTTTGACCCTTCCAATGCTTCGAGCAAGCGACTTCTAGCCTCACGGACTTTATCTTTGAGATAGGTGTCATCCATCAGATCGCCGAGCTGCGAGAGGTGATGCAGTACCTTATCCCACTTTTGATTTTCAATATTCATTTCAATGAGATTTTCCAAGGGCTCCAGCATGGTCGAATCGAGTTCCAGGCATTGCAAGAAGCTCTGTTCAGCGTCATCATGACGACTTAACTGCTCTTCTAATTCACCTATTTTTAACAAGATGATGGCGCGGTTTAAGGAACTATCGGCTCGCTTCAGATGTCCTTTTAAAACGCGTAAGCAACCATCCCAGTTCTGCAAACGATAGTAAGCTTCGTAGTGAATAGTAAAGGTATTTAAGGGGCTCTCGGCACAATATTTTTCAATTATTTCGATGGCATTTTGAGCCTGGTCGAGCTGGTAGAGGTAAACGGTGGCTAATTCTTGTGCGCTGCGGTACCGATCATTTACATGTTTTGCATTTTGAAATAGACTTTGCAGAACTTGGACCACTCGGTCCCACTGGTTGTTTTGGGTATAGACGACCTTAAAGTACCGGAGCGCTTTGAGGTTGTTCGGCTCAAGTTCGATCAACTTTTCGTAACTTTTATTGAGCATATTTTCGTCAAATTTCTTCTTCTCATAGATCAGACAAAGTCTTTCTAGGCAGGCGACAGAATCCTCTTTGCTGCGAAGACGTGGCAAAGATGCCTGCAAAATGATCGCTTCTTGCTCATATTCTTGCTCACCCACAATCGCATGGAGAGCATTTTCACGGAACTGCCAATAATTAAGCTTTAGGTCCTTTAGGAGCTTTACGCAGATTTTGGCGGCCTTATTGATATCTTCCAAATGGATAGCGTAGGCTTGAGCGGTTTGCACGTAATGCTGTAACTGCCGCTTTTTAGGATTATCGATCTGAGCTTCGAGTAGCCGAAAGTAGAGTGACCAACATTCAAAGTCCTGAAGTTTTTTCAGAACGGCATCAAGTTGGGTGTCGTTGATCAACGCACCCTTGTTGAGCTGAGACACCAGTTCGTTGATATCCAAAGCCGGGGAAAGATCCATAAGTTGGCCTTCTTGCTTGCGTTTCCCCTCAAGCATAACAGAGAAAGCCAACCTTAAACAGATCCTGGGGCACTGTCAGATTTTGAGCTTAGGCGCCATGCGGCGGAAGAAGACCTTCGAGGATATGCTGACTGGTGGTTTTAACGATCTCATCATAGTCATAGACCGTTTCGTCAAACAGCCACTGTAGACTGATGCCATCGATGATGGCGATGACGAGTGAGGCGTAATAGTGGGGATTCACCTTTTTGAAAACACCCTTATTGACACCCTCCTCAATAACACGAGCACAACTATCTCGAAACTTTGCGTAATGTCTTGAGATAACTTGACGAACTTCCTTTTTTTGATTGATCTGCGTCCAAAAGTCCATATTGACTTGGTAATATTCTTTCGTGCTTCGCACAATATCAAAACTCACAGACATGAAAATCTTCAGCTTTTGAATAGGGTCGGTAATCGACACCATATCCGCTACGAGAATATTCTCAATATCACCTGCTACACGGTCCAAAACGGACATCATCAGGTCGTCTTTGTTGAGAAAATAATAGTGAATGATACCCTTACTCACACCAGCCGTGCGGGCAACGTCTTGCATAGAAAAATTGTGATAGCCGTGTTTTGTAATGCACTCGACAGTGGCGCGCACTATTTGGTCTTTTCTTTCGGCCGCTACATCAGGTTTTGACATTTTGTCACCATTTCGCATTCGTTTGCCGTCGCGTTTTCGACATTGAGCCAGGTCAGTCTCAAAAATCTCTGGCATGAAAGCCGAGATCGATACGCGCCAGAGATTTTCCAAGGAGTGAACAACGAAACTTGTACACCACAGATTTCGCTACCAACTTTTTCCTTCTGTCTTTTTACTACCTAGATCAAAAGACCAGGATTAAAGGCAGGGGCGACGAAACTGGCTCAATGGAAGCCGAATGTTAGCATAGTCATATAGCCTTCGCAATCACTGCTGAAAAAGGCCAAGCCCTAACTATTTGGCCGATCAAGATCATTTTGGTCGATTTAAAAATCATGGAACTAAATCGAGCAGGATCGGGGGCCTAACTAACCCGATTTGGCACTTTCATCTTGGTATGCTAAAGTGATGAAAAGTAAGCATGACCGGTATTTACGAGACGTGGGGCCTTCCGGCCTTTCTTAGTTTTGGAGACGACGATGCGATGGCAAAGGTTGGCAGGCACAGCGTTCTTCCTCATGTCTTTTGCACTCACTCAAAAGGGGGTAGCTGCCGAGCGTTGGACTCAGTTCGGCTTACGCCCACTGGGTATGGGCAATGCCTTCGTCGCTGTGGCAGATGATTTCAATGCTCTCTTTTATAATCCGGCAGGGATCGCTCGGCTCAAGTCTTGGGACGGCGAATTCCTCAACCCACAACTGACCGTTTCCAAGGGCCTCGGCGATCTTGCCTCGGCTGTGCAAAAAGCTGGCAAGAGTAGCAGCACGAGCAGCACGCTCGACTTGATCGAAAAAAACACCGGCGAAAGCTATCACGCCGGCCTCGGTCTTACTCCCCATCTGATCTTCCCTGGATTCGGCTTTGCAATTGGGCTGGACCTCTCGTCGACCATGCTTTTTCACCGCGATATTTCGATCGACCTCGATGCTGGTTTAAGAGCCATAGTCCCTTTTGTTTTTGCTATGAATTTTCTCGATGAGCGCTTGAGCATTGGTCTTGGCGTAAAGGCGCGCGCTAGAGCTGGGGTAGATCGTGAATTTAGCATGGAAGACATCCAAGCTTTTCAAAAGAAAGAGTCTGATTCAAACGGTAAAGAGCTTGCCGATTACGTCTTTACCGGCCTTGGCGTCGGAGCCGATGTTGGCGTGTTGTTCACCCCAACTAAGACCATGGAACCAACCTTGGGAGTAAGCATCAGCGACATCGGCGGAACTCCTTATAAAGATGTCGCGACAGGCAAGGAAAAATTAGGTCGCCCCGACACTCAACTTCCAAGTGTCAATGTCGGGATGAGCATGAAGCCGATTCAAAAGGATAGAATTTATGTCCTTACGGCGGTCGATATGCACTCCATCAATCTTCCCACCTCATTTTCTAAAAAGCTAAATCTTGGGGCAGAATTTGGTTTTGGCAGTATCGTCAAGCTCCAAGCCGGTCTCTATCAAGGCTATCTGACAGCAGGGACGCAGCTCGACGTTGGGCTCATTAACCTCCGTGTGGTCACCTATTCGGAAGAGCTGGGCGCAGTCGCTGGCTTTAAAGAAGATCGACGCTATGCGTTACAAATCAAGCTGCTTCTCTAAATCTGGGGCATTCACTCGACGCGAAAGGGAACCACTCATGTCTGCACTTCGAATTTCTCTCATGATGGCTCTGTCCGTCTGCATTTGCATACCAATGACGCTGCTCGCAAAAGGGCTGGACACTTTGCAAGCACCTGCGAGCGGGACGGCTCCTGCCGCCGACGTGCCGGGAACGGGTGCGTCCGAGGAAAAACTCGCGACTCCCACTTCACCTTCACCTTCACCAGCGCTACCTCAAGTTGCACCCCCAGCCCAACCAGCAATCCCGGCAGGCACTCCGACACCAGGGCCCGTGGCTGTCACGACAGCTCCTCCCCCTCCGCCTGGCCTGCAAAAACTCTATCTTGCCACCAGCCTGTCTTGGTTTAACCTGTCAGGCAATAAAGGAGGTTGGCACAGCAGCATGATCGGAGATCTCGAAGTTGGGTATAAGGTTTTTCAACTTTTAGGGAAATTCGATACTTTTTCCACCTTTCGATATAGACCCGCTTCACTTGATGTCGTAGCTGACAGTCGTGCTTATCGGGGGGTGGTTGAAGGTTTTCTGTTTGGCGGCAAAGTTCACTTTCCACTGAACTCAAAGCTGACGGCTTTTGGTTCTCTCGAAGCAGGATTGATTCAAACCCACCTGAATGCCATCGATTCATGGCGAGAGGTCGACAAAAGCCTTGAAAAATCTGGAGTTGATCTGAGCGCTGGAGGTGGGGTATCTTACCTTGTTTTAGATAAATTGGGCGTAGGATCGCGCCTTGCAGTGGGAGCTGGGACCTTTAAAACTCTGCAGTTGGGTGTAGACCTTCGTTTCCTCTTCTGATGAATGAAGAGAATAGAGGTGGCCTTTCTCCCCACTGAGCTTGACCCACGCCTCCGTCCTCTTCAGGAGGCAGTATTCTCTATCCAATTCAAGTCATAGTGACACTCTTGCTCGCTTTATTTGCGGGTGTCTCGTGTCGTTTTAAAGAACAGACCGGCACGGTCTTAGTTCGCGCCCCTCATGATGGCGTTTACGAACTTTATCGCATCGCATCTGAAGAACCCTTGCAGTTCGTTTCTGAGCAAATTGGTCAGTTTAATAAGGAGCTCCGTCTCCCGGCGGGTCAATATTTGGTCTTAGCCGACTGCAGTTACGAAACCTTGGTGCTCAGACCCGCTGAAAAAAAGACGCTCATCGCCCACCTTGTTCAATTTAATCCGCCTGTCAGCACAGATGCTGCTGATAGTTTTTCCATCCAATGCAATCGCTTTGCCAAAACTAAATCTCGGCAACATCTCCATAACCGCTATAGTTTGAACATTTTGCATGGAACTCGTGAACTTCTCGTTGGAATGGTTCCTTTGCGAATTCAATTTCCTGACCTTAAGGAACCTGCCGAACCTCAGACCCTTAGCTATAATTTATCCGGTCTCAAAGTTGAAGCCTACGAGGGGATGAAACCAAAAACCAGTTTTTTTGTTTCGCCCACTGAGGGACTCCTTTCCGTTACGGAGAACCAGGAATTTGGTCATTGGCAGTTTCTTCTCGCCGGCCGTTATCGAGTTGAAGTCAATGGCACACATTTAGATGTTGTCTTGAGTGAAGGTGAACAGAAAATAATAAGACCAGCCTTTTTAAGAATTTCCGTCTCTGATTCTGTCAACTTACATGCTTCTTCGAGTATACTCGGGACCCCACTTTTCGTGGAACTCAATCAAGGCCACTGGCTCGATCTCAATGAAACTTATGCCGTTTTACCGGGAGAAGCATCTTTAAAGCTCAACGGTTCACTCTATGATCACAGCATTGTTCTAGAAGAGAACGTGGTGAATGAAAAAAAGGTCCGTTCCATTTTAATCGATCTCGACTGTTCTGCTTGGGATTGGTCATGTCTGGGGAGCCGCGAAATTTTTCTATATGGAACGGATAAAACCTATCCATTCGCCGAGGGCATTTCCGATGTACCCCTGTTGTTTTTTGAGGAAGATGCTTGGGTCTCGGTCCAGGGCTCGCGAGACATCCGGTATAAGCTTCCAGATCACGCTCAAGATAGTCAGCTAAAGGTGGGATTTGTTAAACTGACACCAAAACAGCAATACCGAGCCGGCCAAATTACCGATCTTTCTCGCATTGAAACATCTGGATCTCCGCTCCATGGTCATTCACTGGATTTGTCTATCGATGGAGAAACTTTAATGCCCCTCATTGTCGGGCATTATGTATTGTCTCAGTATCACGCGCTTGCTACTAATGATTGGGAGCGACGTGCGACGAAAATCGCTTTCAATGTTCAGTCTAAAGAAACCCTTTATATTCCCTACCCGGTCTTTGTATCTGAGAAAAAACTCAAACAAATAAAAGACATACAGCTAAAACAGCAGCAGGTCCAACTCGAAAAGAAATATAAGCTTCTCCAGTGGAAAAATCGGCCTTTGGTACCCACGACGATTGAATAATTGACTTGTTGCCGACAAAACCTCATATCTAGCGGGTCTTGAAATTCTAAATGTTCAAAGCTCGCGCTGATTGAATCAATTGCTTAGCATGTACCAAGCTCGAACTTGTAACTTGATCTCCCGAGAGAAGCCGCGCAATCTCTTCTTCGCTTTGAATTTGCGTCAGCTTGAAAATGCGGGATTCCGTTGATTTACCCT
>CANJJY010000130.1 GCA_947474445.1 Oligoflexaceae bacterium | reverse complement strand
GTATTTTCCATAAACACGGAATAGGCCGCTTGCGTCGGATTGATCGTCCGCTTGCGAGAACTCGACAATCGTTCCGCGGTCTTTTGTAGGGCCTCGTTGACTTTCTGCGCACCGATCAGCATTTCCTTTTGTTCAGGAATTTTTTCAAGCGCGGCTATGATCGCTTCGAGTTGTTTTTGAATATGATTGCTCTGTCCACCATCTTTCTCCACGGCTTTGAGGTTAGCGGCTATTGCCTCGGCAAAACTGCCGGCGGAAGGATCTGGATAGCCGGGAATCTCGATGATCTTCATTTTACGGGCGGTCTCAAAGATTCTAAAGAAATTCCAGAAGGCCTGGTGCATGAGCATGGCCGGTCCTGTATGCGCGTCAAAGCCTTCTAGAGCATCGAGATAAATTCCCCAGGCCGGCAGTTCGCCTTTCTCGCTGAAAGCCGTAATCAGCTCGATAGGGGTATCGCCCTTCTGACGAAAGCCGAGGTAAGAGAAAATCGCCGACACGCCCTCCGAACAATAGATTCCGCTCGGTGGAAGATAGGAAAACGAATCTTGATAGCTGAGAGGAGCAAAGCCCCCCGCTTTGGCTTCTTCAAAGCTCTGCGCCCGCGCTTCCTTTTGCGGCACTCCCGCATCGAGCTTGGTATGAAGCGTTTTTCGAAATTCTTTCCAGTCGTCGATCAGATAGTTGTCATAAGTCAGAGAAGAGAAGAGTTTGGCCCATTTGATGAGATCGGCGACATCTTCCTTTTGAAAGAATTCAGGACGTGGACGTAACCAAACCGTTTGCGAAGGGATCTGATTTCTGACGCCTAGAATTTCTGACCCACTATCGAGCGCTGAAAAGCTGTCTTTGGTTACGTTTGTCACCAACGCCGAGTGCGCGATGCCTCGCTTAGAATAATAAGCTCCCGCACGGTTCGGCGTTCCGAAGGCCATATTGAGAAGGACATCTCCGGGCTGGATGCCATCTTTCATCTTCTTCCAATTGTGCCCGTTGAACAACTGCTCGGTCGTTAACTTTTCAAAAGGCCCGGCATCGAGCCCTAGACTGGCTTGCCGCTTGCGATAGTAGCTGGCCAGCGCAGCGCCATCCGGATCGGCTGCGGCAATGACATTGAGATCTCCATAGAGTCGATGTGCTTTGAGCTGAGAGAGAAAATCCAGTTTGAGGACATGTTCGGAGGCACAGTTCAAGGCGCAGCCCATACGCGGATCAAAGTTCCAGCCCTTGCCCGTTTCGACTCCTTGCAGGCCTCCAGCATTGCAGAGATTTTCAGGAAAAGGCCCACTCTGCGAAACGAGATGTCCGTCGATGCGCGGAGCTTCCTCAGGCTTGCTACTCGACGTCGATCGACAGCTGACGATTAGAATCGCGATGCCGTAGCACAAAAGGAATCTAAAAACCATGTCATCCCCCCCACAGTTTTCCCCTGTCGATCGCTCAGGATCGGCAGCGAGATAAGAGCGCTCTATGTGATTACAATTAAAAAAGATTACGCTGCCGCCTATACCACGTCAACAGCTTCCAGAAGGCTGAACGCAGCAGAGGGAGGGGCCGGAAATCGACGAAGGCAGTTGGATTTCACCGGGGTCTGTTATATATTCCCGCTGCTCTACTTTGGCAGGGATAAAGTGAGGAAGTCTATGCATCGCGCCGTCTGCCGTCATTGCCGCAAAGCTGAGGTGATGTGCTACTGCGCTCAACTAAAGCCTTTCAAAAGCTGCCCGGAATTCATCATTCTCATCCATCCAAAGGAGACGCGCAAGGCTATCAATACGGGGCGCATGGCTCACCTGATGATCGAAAATTGTCATCTCCTCGTCGGCTGTGACTTTACCGAGGATCAAAAACTCAATCGTCTGCTGGCCGATCCTACGCGGCGCTGTGTCTTGCTTTTTCCTGGCCCTCAATCCCTCGATATAGAATCCTTTCAGCAGCGAGAGGGCGAAACGGATCAGCGCCTTCTGACTTTCATCATCCTCGATGGTACCTGGGCCATGGCCAAGAAAATGTATCGCTTGAGCCCCAATCTCCAGGCCCTCCCGCAGGTCATGTTCCATCCTTCGCGTCCCTCGCGCTTTAGCATCCGCCAACAGCCGGATTCTCATTGCTACGCCACGATTGAAACCGTTCACCATATGATTGAGGTTCTAGGAACTCATCCTGCGGGTGAGCATCATCGGCTTTTGGACTTATTTGAAGATATGGTCAAAAAACAGATCGACTACGAAGAACGTAATCAAGTGGAATGTCTGTCGGGAGCTGGCAAGGCTGAGCCCGACTGGAGAGGCGGGCTCTAAAAGGCACTCTGAGATTAGAGATGAGCGCCCCGTTGAGGATTCGCTTGACCGGAACTCATCATCGATAGTCCCCGCATGTCGGAAGATGCCGCTTCATGCTGAGGCGCTTGGACACGGATCTGATTGTGAATTTCTTTCACTCCAGACATGCGTTCGATGACATCTTCAGCGCGCCGCTTCTGATTGCGATCGCTCACCATACCGGACAAGGTCACTTCTCCGTTGTGCACCTGAACTTCGATGTCCGACGCATCGACGTCGTGATCGCGCGTTAAGATATCACACACTTCCTCTTTCACTCGTTCATCAGAGCGCTGATAGCCTTTAGGACCTCGCCCTGCATACTGGCCTCGACTCATCGATGAGCTCATGCTTTCGCCCTGAAATGAACCGCCCATGCTGCGTGATCTCCAGGTTTCGCGATCACCTGATAGATGGCCCATTCTGTAGTCCTGGTCGCGGTCTTGAGGACCTCTCGACATCCCGCGCACAGATTGATCGCCCCAGCGATCCGCGTCCTGCGCGCTCCCACCTATAAAGCTGTTTGTTCTCTCATCAAAATCGCGCCGATTGATTCTGTTATCGCCCTGATGGCTCTGTTCATTCATAGCACTTATCTCCTATCTTGAGTTATGAGACAGGCTCGCTTGAGTTTACAAACTCGTCCTTCTGCTATAAACGTTTGAACTCAACTCCACTATACGTGAGATTCCCTAGCCCATTTACGTTGGCGTCGTATCAGCTTTCACGGCCCCACGTTCTCCCATAGGAGTCGATGGACCGACGGTCGAATCGGCGATAGTTTGATGTTCAATCTCGGCATTGAGCTCGGCTCCGAACAATACAGCGTAGGAAACCATATAGAGCCAAAAGAGGAGAACGATGACGCCGGCGAGGCTGCCATAGGTTTTGTTATAATCGCCAAAGCGCTCCACGTAATAGGCAAAGCCGAGCGATGCGAGCAAGATCAAAAGCGTCGCGACCGTCGCTCCCACCGAGACCCACTTCCATTTGGGTTCGGTGCGGGAAGGTGCATAGCAATTGAGCAGTCCGAGACCAACACTAAAGAGCGCAAAGAGAAGAGGCCATCTGAGGACGAGAATGAGCTTGTTAGTAAAATCCTTAAGGCCCACGAGATCCATGATAGGCGGCAAAATCGCAATGACCGCTACAGCTGAGACGACGGTCAGGACAGCTCCGAGAGTCAAAATCAAAGCCGTCGCATTCAGTTTAATAAAGCCTCGCTTCTCCTTTTCATCGTAAGCGATGTTCATCGCCTCCATCAGCGACTTAGTACCCTTGGACCCTGTCCACACAGTCACCAGAAGACTGAAGATCGCGCCAAAGCCCAGACTCTTAGATGAATTTTGGACAATGGAACTGAGCTGCGTCTCGATAAGACCTGCGGCATCGCGGGGAATGAAGCGAGAGATCGCCTGGATCTGATTTTGAACATCGAGCGGATTCGAGAAAATGCCGTAGATCGAGACCGTTGCGATCAAAAGAGGAAAGATAGCAAACATCGCGTAAAAGGCCACTGCCGCCGCGATCATACCAATCCTATCACCAGTCACTTCATTTTTAACGCGTACGAGTATCTCTTTCCAGTCAGCCATCGAAAAGCGGAGAGGAGAACTGGCGTTCGGATAATCATGATGCGGAGGTTTCTTGACGGCAGCGGGAGCGCGAAATTTGGAAGGAATATGCGTGGATGTATCCATCGGGACATCCTTTCAAATGTGTGGGTAAAGGAAATCTGCGAATTTTCCAGCAGACAAGGTTCCCTCGGCCTCAATCTGCGGGGGCCAGTAGGGTCATGTCTTACTTAACCCAGAACTTTGCGCTTAGGAAACCAACAAATGCACGATCTCCGCTACCAAGCTTAGACTCAGCACGAAGCTGCATAAAAAAGGGCAAACATATTCCTGTACGATTCGTATTTTCTAAGAAGGTTTGATCGGGCGAGGAGAGGTCACTAATTTTTGTGACTTCCCCACTCCCTGAGGGCCAGCGCGCCCCGCCGGGCGCACGCAAAAAAAGCAGAGACGCGACGGCGTCTCTGCTTGATCGTTGCTGCTGTTTAAAGCGCGAGCTTTGCCTTTTCATCTTGAAGGAACTTAATCAATCCATCAATCTGCTCATCGGTCAGCTGCTTGAAGCGACGAGGCGGCATAGAGTTCACATGCTCAGCCTTGTGCATGCTGATCGGTTCGCCTTTTTCGTTCATGATCTTGATGTCTTCATTCTTCAGACGCTCCTCTGACAAGCCGAGCTTGAGCCGCAGGATCGCGACATCGATCTCTTCAACTGCGTTCGGCATTGCCTTAAGGTTCACGTTAAACTTCGCACGCGAGAGGGTTTGATCGAGCTTTGAGTTGTGGCACTGCGAGCAAGCCAGCATCAAAGTATCCTGCGGCGTCGTTCCCGGAGCGACGGCGAAACCCATATCGGCTCTCTGTTTTTGATCAGGGCGTAGGACTTCGCGATGATCGAGAAAGTCCTTTGCAGCGACCATACCAGCTTTAAAATCCACGTATTGTTTGGTGAATTGAGCCAAAAGAGAGGGCTCGGTCACCTTCACATCGTGATAGGGAACGGGGATGGTCAGACCTTGAACCACTTTCTGAAAGAAGGCATCCCACGTTGCGCTCTTGCCAGGGACTGTGTTGTCGACCGGTTGATTCGGCGAACTGGCTTGAACTTCGTTTTGGATGGTGTTGGTTTGGAACTGACCCACTGCCTGGAGTTGGACAAAGCCGTTACCAGTCACGAGATTCTCTAGTTTCTGCGGATCGGATCCATTGATCATCGGGCCGGGGATACCGGCATAGGTTTCGGCTGTAGTATGCGCCGCATAGTAATCGTTGATGAGATTGATGCCTGCCGTGTTATCCCGGAAAAAGTGAGTCCAAGGATTCCGCAGTTCGGACATCCGGAGGATCTTGGGTCCGGTCGGACCTTCAGGTTGGTGACAATGACGGCAATCGACGATTGAATTCTTCAAATCCTCGTCTTGAAACAGAGTAAACTCTGTCCAATTTGATTCAACCGCGGGAGTCAAGAGGTCAGCTGGCAAACAGCCGCCTGGGGCGCTGTTACAAGCCTGCTTGAATCCGGCGAGGAAGAAATCGATTTGACCCGGAGTACTGGGATTATTGACCGCAATCTCAGCAAATTGCTCGCCGCGAACGAAGCCCATGACCACAAAGTTGGGGTTGGGGTTGTTGTTGCTGAGCACTTCCGTGGACATAATGATAGCGCGTGGATTGATCGAGGAGGAAAACCGTCCCACTAAGGAGCTTGAATGCCCCGTGAACGCGAACGCAGGATTGCCCCCCGTTCCGTTTTGGTTGCGGGCTGTCAGCGCCGGGTTGACCACAGCGATGCCGAGAGCCGTTTGAAACTCGATCAGACTCTTGGGTCTGATCTTGTTCACGCAAAACGCGGTTAAGACCTTATTGGTCTTGCCCGTATTGCGATTACAGACGATAGCGATTTGCTCTTCGCCTGACTTCAAACCTTTGAGAGCCTCTTCGTCCGTTTGGGCCAGAAAGGCTTTAGGGTTTTTACCGCTGGGAGCACCCGTTTCATCGGTGCTCGTGTCAGCAGCTGCGGGTGTCGAGGCAATCACGCCTTCGCCATCGGCACTGGGAGTCACGTCGCCTGTTCCTTGTTTGTCTTTCTCTACGCTCGATCCTTTGAACTGGTCGTACTGACTACACGACAGAGACAATACTGTACATAATGTGGACGTTAGCAACGATCCCCTGACTAAACGCATCTTTGATCCCCCCTGCAATAGCTCGAAGTTCTCATCGGAAAAGTCTGGAGATTCTTGAGGATTTCCATAAAAATCAGCAATTACGACGACTAAAATCACTGAATTAAAAATAGTCAGTGGCAGATCGGCACAAATTTTTTTGTGAATCCTTATGCCGTCTTTCATCTCTGTAAACATTGTCCGGCCGGGTCAGAGGATACGAGTCCTCATGACAAGCTGTGAGCTCAGACTGACAGATATCAGCTCCTTACGCAGGGAACAGAAGTTGCAGAATCCCCAGCCAATGGAAGAATGTGAGGAGCAGATGTTTATGTTACGTTTAGTCATGATTGCTTCAATGGCCTTAGTCGCGACGGCTTGTATGACAGAAACCGACAAGCAGGTGTGGAAGGAATTTAAGGAAGTCGTCAAGAGTGATGAGGCGAAGACCGCCCCCGAAGCAAGCGAAGCTGCCGATCCCAAAGTCGAAGCGGCACGCAAGTCTGAGGAAGCGGCGTTTTCGGACAAGCTCAATACCCACTGAACCTGGTCCACCATGCCAAATAATACGAGGCTGCCCTGAGCTGGAAGCTATCCGCGCAAGTATAGTTGCCGCATTGCTTTTGTTAGGGTAAAAAGCCTCTCAAGACCTTTTCTTGTTGGCCATGAAAGTCAGACACACAGCCAAATGAGATAATTTAGTAGCTTTTTTCGAAAAGCCTGGTATAACCTAGACTCTATCTTTCTTTTGCGGTGGACGCTCAGAGCCATCTGAGTCGGAAGGTTCATTTTTCACCCAAATCATTCATCAGCATCCGGAGCGCAATGAAACTCATCGTTTGTGGCGACATTAATTTCTCGAATCGTCAATTATTATCAGACACCCTCCACGAGTACACGAAGAAGAACAACATCTCGACGATCGTCATTGGCACCGAGCCTGGCGCCGAGACCCTCGCAGCCGAATGGGCTATGGCGAACAAGTTCCGCCTGTCTATCGTTCCCACGGAACGCAAGATTCATGGCGACGACGCGATCATCGAGAGAAATAAAGAGCTGATTCGGCGTCACAGCGATGTCAAAGCGGTTCTTCATTTCACGGGTTGCCAGCAATCTGAAGACCTGTGCACACGCGCTTTGCGTTCGCGCATAGCGGTCGATGATGTCATGGGCCGACACGAATAAGTCGGGTCTACCTGGCACCTCATCTGAGAGCATTCCAGACAGAGAAGTCGGTTATTGTGGACGGAAACAGCCCCATTGATATGGGCAAGAACTGTTTTCCGTGTCATAACTGAAGGCCTTGCTCTTGGAACGCCTCTATTACCTGTCCTATTTATGGGATCAAGGCGTGAGGAGCAAAAGAAAGACTTCGGAGACTGACTCAGCCACGAGCGAGCTTTCGGGTCGACTTCTTTTGCAACGAGCAACGCTCCTGCTTCGATCAATCGGGGCGGAATAGACGCACAGCGATCACATAAATAGGACTGGCAGTCCCTATGGCCAAGCGTTTGAGTCTGAGTACACTACGCGAAAGCTTCTCCTACACGCCCCAAACTCTCGCTTTGGCTTGGCAAACTGCGCCTCACCTCAGTTTTGCTTTGGCGTCCTTGACTCTCATCAATGCTCTCACGCCACTGGCTGTAGCTTATGTCGGCAAACTCATCATCGATGCTGTTGTCGCCGGGGACACTGCGGCGGCCCCCCGTTGGGTTTTGGCTGAGCTCGGTATCGTTGCGATCCAAGCCTTAGGCCAGAGAACTCTCGGCTTGACGAGACAGCTGCTGGGCGGTCGCTTAGCGGTCGACATCAATCTGCGCATTTTGACCAAAGCGCAGACCCTTGATCTCCAACAATTTGAAAATCCCGAATTCTACGATCAGCTGACGCGCGCCCGCAGGGAAGCTTCCTCACGGCCGCTCTCCGTCATCGCTGACAGTTTTCTGCTCATTCAACATCTGATCACGCTCGGGGGATACATCGTCCTCCTCCTGAGCTTCAATGCTTGGGCGGTAGCCGGGCTGTTCATCGCCGCCTTGCCCGCCGCTTACGCGGAAATGCATTTCTCTACCGCCACCTTTCGCCTGCGCAATCGGCGCTCAAGTGAAGTGAGGCGGCTCAATTATATCGAATACGTTCTCGCCAACGATGCTCACGTGAAAGAAGTGAAGCTGTTTGGGCTTGGGCCGAGCCTTCTCGAGCGCTATAGCAAACTCGGTGATCAGCTCTATCGAGAAGATAAGCAGATGGCGATTAAGCGTAGTAAATGGGCTTATTCCCTCTCGCTCCTCGGCACCATAGCTTTCTACCTCTGCTACGGATCGATCGCACTCGCCGCGGCCTTGCGCCGACTGAGCCTGGGTGACCTCACTCTCTACGTCGCGGCTTTCCGTCAAGGACAGCAGTCTTTTCTTTCGATTTTGACGACGGTCGGCGGGATGTACGAGAACAATCTTTATATGTCGAATCTGTTTTCATTCTTTGCGCTCGAAGGCAGGACCGCCGTTAGGTTAGTTGAAGAAGAGCCAGCCCTCTCGATCGCCTCTACACCCGAGCGCGGCCTTCGCTTTGAACACGTTTCTTTTCGGTATGAAGGGCAGGAGGCTTGGGCGCTCGAAGACATCAATCTGTTTATCCCGGCGGGCCAGAGTCTAGCGCTCGTTGGACATAATGGAGCAGGCAAAACCACTTTTATCAAATTGCTCACGCGACTTTACGAACCAAGCTCCGGCCGTATCCTTCTCGATGGCCGCGATCTGCGATCCTGGGATCTAGACCTCCTGCGTCAACGCATGGCCATCGTTTTTCAGGATTTCAACCGCTATCAGCTGAGCCTCGAGGATAATGTAACAATGGGCAGCCTCACTCACGCTCAGGATCTGCCGCGGGTCGAGCGGGCTATTGAGAGCGGAGGCGCCAGTGAACTTGTGCAGAGTCTCAAAGAGGGCCTCAAGACCCCGCTGGGTCGTTGGTTCCAAGATGGTATCGAGCTCTCGGGCGGCCAATGGCAAAAAATCGCCTTGTCCCGCGCCTTCATGCGCGAAGATGCCGACATTCTCATCCTCGACGAACCGACAGCCGCCCTCGATGCGGAAGCGGAATTTGCCGTCTTTGAGCGCTTTAAGCAATTGACTCGCAATCGCACGTCGATCCTCATTTCCCATCGCTTTCCAACCGTTCGCATGGCGGACAGCATCATCGTGATCGACAAAGGTCGCATCATCGAGCAAGGTCGACACGAGGACCTCATGGCGAAACAAGGCAGGTACGCCCAACTCTTCAGATTGCAGGCCAGCGGCTACTTCTAGCCGCGCTTTAACGTTCTCTTTGTCAATTTTACCTGCAGCCTCCAGAGCTTTGCCGGAAGGACAGGGAGAGCGCTGCATATAAGTCAATATTTAATGATAGTTACAACCATCCGCAGCTTGGATCAAGCCTTGCAGGAAGAATTCCCGTGTCGACTTCATCGAGACTGGGTACGGAGGTTCATCGTGTTACCGATTTTGTCCTTATCAAAAATTCAAATGATGAGCCTCTTGGGAATGACCATCCTCGGCGCCACTGCATGTAAGAAGAATATTGAAGAATCCGATCTGAAACTGACCGGTGGTCGCGAAGAGCACTTAGTCTTGCCGGCTACAGTAGGCCTCACCAGTCAACTCCCTAACATCGGGACTAATAAGCCCGCGGTCGTCTGCGGCGGTACCTTCATCAGTGATCGCGTCTTGCTGACCTCAGCGGCGTGCATCCTCTTGTTCCGTGATGATATCAAATCACGTCAATCAACCGGCGTTCAAATTTTAAGTGAGGATACTGCCTTCAAAGATAAGATCGTCAGCAGTGATCTGATGATTATCCATCCCGAATATGCAAACGGCCTGGCGGGAGGAAGTGAAAGCTCGTCCGATCTCATCGACTATGCCTACATCGATCTTGGTGTCATCATTTTTCCAGCCAACACGGCTTCGGGGCCATTGATCGCCTCGCTTGCCAAAACGAGCCACGATGTCGGATCGTCGGTGCAGCTCGTTGGTTGGGGTGACAACTTCAAACCGAGCGGCACGATGCGAGGATCTCGGCATTACGGCCACAACAAAATCAACGCTATCGATAGCACCCGGCAGAATATAGGGACGATAACAGGCGTCAAAAGCAGCGCGGGAGAAACCAGCAGCGATTTTGAAATGGCCATGCTCGCCTTAAACGACAAAGGCACGGGAATCTATAATGAGAAAAACGAATTGATCGGGGTCGCTTCGAAAATCGATGAACAGGCCGAATCAAACCCGGATGCAGGTGACAGCCATGGGAGTGATGACGAAGAGGCGAGCCCAGACTCTGGGGCGCATACAGGGCATCAGACCAATCCTACCACCACACCAGCAGCCAATCCTTCCATCAACGAAAAAGTGAGCGCCAGCTTCAGTAACCTGACCCATCC
>CANJJY010000129.1 GCA_947474445.1 Oligoflexaceae bacterium | reverse complement strand
CCGAAACGAAGATCATGGCGGCTAATACCATCAGGTTTTTCTTGATGCGAAGCAGAGTGTTCATAGATATCTCTAATTTTTGCGGTCCTGAGACGCCGGAGATTTTACTCCGTTCCTACCATCAGAGGTATCGGTCGCTTGAGCCAGGTGATCAAACATAATTTATAATTCTGCTGTTTAAGTAACTTAGCTACGTGATTACCACGCGTATTTTTCTGTGCTGTAGGGGTAAGAATTGATTTCCACGGTGGTCACGGCGAAGAAGTCTATGAATCCAGAGGTAAAATCGTAAGGGAATTAAAACCAAAGAGAGGCAGGACACTGCGCAGATCGTCGGGCTCTGCATCGGCGGTAAAAAAAGCCGGTGCATTCGAAGTCTTCGACTCATGCTCCGGGGTCAAAGGCAACACATGCTGGACTCTTTGAGCGATGGCGGGACCGGAATCCAAGAGCTTGACCCGCGGCAGGATAGTCTGCAGTTCATCGGCGAGAAGAGGAAAATGAGTGCAGCCTAACACGAGGACATCGAGTTGCGGTGCCTTAATAAAGGGCAGACAGATCGCTTTCATTTCCGCGATGTCGGGTGGTATCCCACGCAGCTTCTTCTCGGCGACTTCCACCAGCCTCGCGTTACCGACACTGATCACCTGACAGCCTCCGGCGAATTCCTGAATAAGACTCTCCGTGTAGGGACGTTTGACAGTCGCCGGCGTGGCCAAAAGACCGATGATTTTGCTCTGACTGAGCGTAGCGGCAGGCTTAATAGCCGGCACGACTCCGACGATGGGCATAGGATTTTTCGCCCGCAAAGTTTCCAGCACCAGCGTACTCGCCGTATTGCAGGCAATGACGATCAGCCGCGGATGCAAACGAACTAAAACGCTGGCGATCACGCGATCGACCCTGGCGACCAACCATTCATCACTCTTATTGCCATAGGGGAGACCCGCATTGTCGGCGAGATAAGCATAGCGAAGATGCGGCATGGACCGGCGTAATTCGCGCACGATGCTGAGTCCGCCCAATCCTGAGTCGAAGACCAAAACATCGATAGGAGAGCGCAAAGACGGCATAGATAATCCGCAGCTGAGAGAGAACCATTATCATCGCGGAAAAGCCCTTCCCCGACAAGACGAAAGTCAAAAGCGGCGGCTGGTATCTTTCTGCTCGTCATCTGTGATATTTTGCAAAACATACCGCGTGTTAGGGAGATCTAAGATGAATTTGACGATCAATGGCAAGACGATGACGGTAGACATTGAGGGCGACACCCCTCTTCTCTGGGCCCTGCGCGACGAACTAGGCCTGACAGGTACCAAGTTTGGTTGCGGCAAAGCGCTTTGCGGCGCTTGCACAGTACATATTGATGGACAGCCGGTGCGTTCCTGTTCGGTGCCTATTTCAGCCGCCGTAGGCAAGCAAATCAGCACGATTGAAGGCTTGAATGATCCGACGTCTGCCGCTGTGCAAAAAGCCTGGGTCGAAAATCATGTCCCTCAGTGCGGCTACTGTCAGTCCGGACAAATCATGAGTGCTGTCGCTCTCTTGAGAGAGAAAAAGCAACCGACCGACTCCGATATCGATGCCGCGATGAGCGGCAACATCTGTCGCTGTGGAACCTACCAACGGATTAAAGCAGCGATCAAACAAGCCGCTGGCTCACTGACATGAGGTCTCCCATGGAAAGTTCGCGACGTGAACTGATCAAGACGACTACCTTGGCGCTCGGAGGACTGGTCGTCGGTTTTTATGTTCCTGAAAAGGGCTCTTCCCCGGCTTGGGCTCAAGGCGCGGTCCCTAAAGCCCCTCCCGCGCCAAACGCCTTTATCCGTATCGCTTCTGACGAAAGCATCACGATCTTCATCAATAAGCTCGAGATGGGTCAAGGCGTCAACACTTCTATGGCTCAGCTGATCGCCGAAGAACTGGAGTGCGATTGGCAAAAGATTCAGTCCGTCTCTGCTCCCGTCGATCCTGTCTACAACCACACGATGATGGGAATTCAGATGACGGGCGGCTCGACCTCGCTCGCGTCCTCATGGGAGCAGCATCGACTGCTTGGTGCCAACATGCGGGAGATGCTCAGGCAAGCCGCAGCAGAGGTCTGGAAGGTCCCTCTCGACAGTTGCCAAGCCCAGAAGGGAACTATCGTTCATACCCAAAAGGGTCAGCTCACCTATGGGCAGCTTGCCGAAGCCGCTTCGCGTATGCCGCTGCCGACACGAGAGAGCATCACCCTCAAAGCGGCCGCCGCATATCAGGTCATCGGGCAATCCAAAGCGCGTGTGGACGCAGCGGACAAGGTGAATGGCAAGGCTATTTTTGGTCTCGATGTAAAACTACCGGGCATGCTGCACGCCATCGTTCTTCATCCTCCTTTTGCAGGCGCTCATATTAAAAGTGTCGATGATAAGAAAGCCAAGGCAACCGCTGGCGTCATCGATGTCGTCCGCATGAAAGATCGCGTCGCCGTGCTGGCCAAAAACACTTTTGCGGCGATCAAGGGGCGGGACGCCTTAGCTGTGACCTGGGATAAGAAAGGCACCGATGCGAGTTCCTCGTCCTTTCTCGCGGCCTTTCAAAAAGCAGCCAAAGGCGATGCACCCATCGCAGAAACGCGGGGACTGGGCGAAAAACCGCTGCTCAAGGCCAAGCGCACGATAGAAGCTGAATATGTCCTACCTTTTCTCGCTCACGCAGCGATGGAGCCTCTCAATGTCACGATAAATTTCGACGGGAAGACCTGCGAAATGTGGTCGGGACATCAAATGCCAGGCATCGACACCATGCGTGCAGCGCAGATCCTCGGTATCGATCCGAGTGCTGTGACCGCGCACACGACTTATGTCGGTGGCAGTTTTGGACGTCGCGCGAGCAAGGACTGTGATTATGTGGCCGTGGCAGCTGAGTTAGCAAAGCTCGTCAAGAAACCCTTGAAAGTCACTTGGACGCGCGAAGACGATATGCGCGGCGGCTACTATCGCCCTATGGCTCTGCATCGCGTCCGCGTCGGCCTCAAAGACAAAAATTTACTCGCTTGGGATCATCGCGTCGTCTGTCAAAGCATCATGAAAGGCACGCCCTTTGAAGCCATGATGATTAAGGGAGGGATTGAAGAAGCCGCCGTCGAAGGCATCGCCCATACCCCTTACGCTTTTGAAAACTTCCGCTGCACACAAAATCTCGTCGATACCCCCATGACGACTCTCTGGTGGCGATCTGTAGGCAATACCCACACCGCCTATGTGATGGAAACGATGATCGACGAGCTAGCCCATGCGTTCGAACAAGATCCCTTTGTCTTGCGCCGGCAGCTTCTCGCCGCTTCGCCTCGACACCTCGCCGTACTCGATCTGCTGGAAGAACGATCAGGCTGGAAAACGCGGGACAAGAGTGGACCCCATGCCTTCGGCGTCGCTCTTCACCAGTCCTTTGGCTCGGTCGTTGGCCACGTCGTCATGGTGAGCATCGTCGACAAGATGCCGCGGGTGCACAAGGTTTGGAGCGCCGTTCATTGCGGACAAGTAGTGAATCCGGAGCAAGCTAAGACGCAGGTCGAAGGATCGATCGTGTTCGGTCTATCGGCTGCCCTTTATCAAGAGATCGCAGTTGAAAAGGGCCGGGTACAAACCGGCAATTTCGATACCTATCCGGTCATGCGCATCGATGAAATGCCGGTCGTCGACGTGGCTTTCGTCGCATCCACCGACGCGCCGAGCGGTTTGGGTGAGCCGGCTGTTCCTCCTATTGCTCCGGCTGTGGCCAACGCTTATTTTGCCCTGAGCAAAAAGCGACTGAGAACTCTGCCCTTCAGCAAGAGTATTCAGGTTTAAGCTGCAAAAAAGGCTCAAGGTTTATCCTTGAGCCTTTTTCTCCCCGCTTTCTTCAGTCCTCCGCCGAACCGCACACGAGCAAACCTTCGCCAAAACCTGTCCCCATCAACCAATATTTGCCGACCTGAAGGCCCGTGGAAACACCGCTGAACATTTCTCCCGTCGAGCTATAGATCTCTTCGATGACAGCCGCATCAGGCAAGCCCCCTACGGCAATCACCTGCGAAGGTGAGCGATGCGAGAGGGGATCTTCGGCGAAAGCGGCCAGATCGAGCAGATGCAGCTGCGAACCAATCAATAGGCGTTGATCGGGAGCCCATTTGAGATTATCGGGCGCGGTGTCGAGAAAAATCGAATTTTTCAGAGTCAAAGCGAGGCGAGCTGGATCTCGTTCAAAGACGAGAAGACTTCGATCGAGCATTGATGCGACGTATAGATATTTTTGATCAGGAGAGAGAGCGAGACCGTTGGGAAAAGTGATGCCTTCAGCACTGACTTCGGTTTTACCATCGCGATGGAGCCACACCTTGCCGTGAGGAAGGCGTAGATATTTTTCGAGCAACTGACCGTAGCTGGTCTGTGCGCCTAAGTCCTGGGAGACATAAAAGCTCGAGCTATCGATGGCGACCAGTGCATTGAGAGTGCGGATGCCGGGAAATTCGATCGAGCGCACGGGAATTAAAGCGTCGCCCCTGAGATCCATCACTTCGACTTTGTCGCTGCCATCGCTATGATTGATGGCAAACACGCGAATGAGCTGGCCTTCCCCTTCTCCCTCTTTCCACACGCTCAAGCCCTGAGGATGCCAGGCCAGGCCAGTGCTGCCACTCAATAGAACAGGGGCTCGCGAAGCTTGCTCCAGATCGTAGAGGTAAAGTCCATTGGCGCTCCAGGGTTTGATATGAGCCCGATCGTTGGCGCTGATGATCACTTTCTGAGTACCGGGAATTTGAACCAGATCTTCAGTGCCCACCAAACCAGGCAAAACCTGACAATGAGGCAGGGGGTGATCCCAGACGCGATCAAAAGCTCCGGCATCCAAAAGGGTTTTAAAAACCCCGGCTGATGCCACCATCAAAACGATTGAGAGTAAAACTGGCCAATATTTCCGCATGGGAGCTCCCTTTTTCGTCGACTGCTGGCAGAGCCCTTATATGCAGAAATGGCATCTCTGACTTGCACGTTCAAGCCTACGAATCTAGCCTTGGCGCCTGATGCAGCGCAATCAAAAGCCGAAAGCTCAAAAAAAAACGGCGGGGGATGATTCCCGCCGCCGCATTCTTAGCCATGCTCTCAAGCATTAGCAGTTCGATGGATAAGCCCCGACCTTTTCAAGACGGAAGGACGAAGCCTTGTCGTTAAAGTTACCGAAGCTGAAGATTCGCGTGTCGTAGGAACCAACCATGTAGCATTTTCCTTCGCCATCGGCGTCTTCAAACACGCGCATTTGATAGCCCTGTGCGAGCGATGATTGGAATCCACTCGCCACGTTGTCAAATCCAAAGTCAGAAAAATTGTAGATCGTGTTTTCTTGGAATTTGATTGTACTGTTGGATTTATCAAAGTCGATCACGATATTGTGCTTGCCCGGCCTACCTCTTAGGTAATCTTCCCACATGACGACTTTACCGATTGTTCCTTTGCTTGCATTCGCCTTCATCTTGTTCAAATCGACTAAGGATGGGTCGCAATCGGGCCACAGTTCCTGGCGCGCGCAGAATTCCATCTGCTTCGCCAAGTCATTTCTGACTTCGTCGCAGTTGTTGTAGAGCTCTACATTGCACAAGTAATTGATCTCATTATCTTTCGACAGGAGGTCCTTTATGATGGCACGCTGCGGGGTCACGTCGAAGAAGACTTCACTCAATTTCTTATCGGCCGCCGCGATGGGCTTGGGATAGTTATCGAAATGCTCATCGATGGCGACGAGCAACTTGCGATCTGTACCACTGGCACTAGCTGCGAATTGACTTCTCGTGGTGGCGATAAAGCTCAAAAAAGTCGATACGTCCGTAGGGTCGATGGAGGTCATCGACTGGGCGCAGGCATCGACCGAAATACCGACCGAGTAGCACTTCACGCTGATGTTGAATTTAGACAACTTATCAGTCTGCTCCTTGGTCACGTCGGTCGACACCTTAGCGCTGAAAACCGTCGACATCGAGGCTGATACCGAACTATTGCTGACCAGTTTGTTCAGAGTATCAGACTCTTTTGCCACCATGTTGACGACCAGATAAAGGGCTGCTCCCGTCGTTACAGACTTGGTGTAGGAGTCTCCGCAGCGCTGGCGAAAGCGCTTGGTGTCGGAAGCCAGCAGAGCTGCGGCCGTCGGGCTTAAGGGATCTTCATCAAGATCAACGCTCATCGTCTGAGCCGAATACACCATACTCATGATCCCGACGATGGAACGTTCGTTGAAACTGGTGTTCTTCGTAATGTCGTTCTTAGTTGAAGCACTTCCCGAATAGACGCCGTAGGAACCCGATACTTCAGCGTTGACGACGACGTTCAACTTCTTCGCCAAATCTTCTTTCGATTGGACGACTTGAAAGTCAGAGGTCATCGAGTTGAGATTACGGCCGCGCAGAATGGCCTTGCCTGGAGTTTCGGTATCGAGGCAGGTTCGGCGCCTTTCACCCGATAGATTGTCGTAACCATCGCCGAGCCGGAACTCCTGCCCCTCATCCCACGATCGAGTCGAAGTAAAGGTCGTCCCTGTTGTACTCGCTACAGTCCCGTCTTCCGAATAGAACACATCACTGCCACTGCCGCTCTTACCCGACTTGGAGGTACAAGCGAGGCCCAGGGCCAAGCAAATACCCACAATGGTGAGCGGTTTGCTCCGAAAATTCGTAAGGGATAGTCGTTTTCTCTGATGGAATCGTGTCATCTAGGGGCTCCACTTCAGTTCAAATAAGTCCAACAACAGGGGGAACGCTTCTCAGGGCAGAAGCTTGAACTCACCCTACTTGAGCCCCGCCTTAAAGATGTAGCCAAAATTGCGAGAAAGAAGAATAAACAGGGTTCTTACCGGTGACTCGCAAGAAAGGACAACATTATGGTTTTGCGGCTGCATACCATCGAAGTTCAGCTTGTCTCTCTTTGCGAATATCCTCAGAATCAAAGCTTTAAAGATTGGGGAGTTCGTCATTTTACCTTCGTTGCGACAAAACCTCGAGAAGCTGCCCCTAGGGCTTCGCACGCGTTTTGCCCCGAGCCCAACCGGCTACCTTCATCTCGGTCACGTAGCATCGGCCCTTTATGTCTGGGGAATCGCTCAAGCGCGGCAAGGGCACGTCCTCCTGCGGATAGAAGACCACGACGCACAACGCTGTCGACCAGAATTTACCGCGGCTCTGGTGGAAGACCTCGAGTGGCTGCAGCTGATCGATGCGACGACGGAAAGCTCGATCCAAAGCGATCACCCCCAGCGCTATGTGGCGGCACTCGCCTCTCTCGAGCAAAAGGCGGAAGTATACGCCTGCACCTGCAGTCGTAAAGCGATTGCAGAGCGCTTGACCCGAGAACCGCCGCGTTCTGAACTCTTTTATGATGGTTATTGTCGCTCGCAGCGGATTCATGCCACCACCGAACTGACGCCGGGAGGGGCGGGTTTGCGCCTGCACCTTCCTCCTCAGACTTTTGTGTTTGACGACCTCATGCAAGGGGCCCAAGAACAAACGCCGAGTCTTCAGTGCGGCGATCTACTCCTGCGAGAACGGGCCGGAAGCTGGACCTATCACTTCTGCGTCACGGTCGATGATGCGGAAGAAGAAATCGATCTCATCATCCGTGGCACGGATCTGCTCGATGCCTGCGGTCGTCAGCGCCAGCTCGCCGAGCTGCTCGGGAGGCCTACACCCCCCTATCTCCTGCATCATCCTCTCATCGTTGATGAGACCGGGCAAAAGTTGTCCAAGCGCTTTGGTTCAACAGCGCTTCGCACTTTGCGCGCTTCCGGCTATACTCCGGCCGAAGTCCTTGGACTTGCGGCTCACACCGTGGGACTTTTATCTGCAGAGCAGCCGATCGCGGCTCGCGATTTGGGAGGACTTTTTTGATGAAAGAAACCGACATCATCCAACGCCTGCAAGCGGCTTGCCCGACCCACGAAGAGATCATCCTAGGGATCGGTGACGATGCAGCCGTGTTAGCTCCTTACAAGGGTTCCACCCTGGTCTGCAAAGATATGCTCTTGGATGGAGTCCATTTCATTGTTAAAGATACCGATCCTGCCCTCTTGGGACACAAGGCCTTGGCCGTCAATCTCAGCGACATCGCCGCTATGGGCGGGCGGGCTTCGAGCGCCTATGTAGGTCTCGCCTTACCGCGTTCGCTCAACAACGCGGCTTTTCTCGATTCTCTTTATGAGGGTATCAATCGCTTGGCCGAACGCTATCACGTGGCGATCGCGGGCGGGGATACCAACGTGTGGGATGGTCCTTTTGCGATTTCTGTGACGGTCATCGGTCACAGTCACCCCCGCGGGGCGATCACGCGCTCGGGGGCCCAGCTGGGCGATGTAATCTATGTCACGGGCCCTCTGGGCGATAGCTACGCGACTGGTCATCATCTGCGTTTCACGCCCCGCCTGAATGAAGCCAAGGAATTGCTCGATCGCGTAAAGATCAACAGCATGATCGATCTGTCCGATGGTCTCGGGAAAGATCTGCGGCTTATCTGCGAACAGAGCGGCTTGAGGGCCTGTCTCCAGCGGGATCAGATTCCTCTTCGATCTTCGCTTCGGGCGATTGACCGGGAGGTGGCCTTGACTCAGGCTCTGAGCGATGGGGAAGATTTCGAACTGTGCTTCACCATCTCCCCTGATGAAGCGAGGCGACTGCCGAGCGGAGACCAGCTGCCGTGTTTTCCTATCGGGCGTATGACGCAGGGGCAAGGCCTGGCCTGGGAAGGGGTGGGGGGAACCTTGGACGTGATCAAGACCCGTGGATACGAGCACGGTGTGTAGACCCTGTCCCCGATCCGCTCGATCGAGGAGGACATGAAACCATACGCGAGGTATCGGTTTCACACTCTTCCCAGCAATTCTGCAAGGCCGCCTCATTTTCTTTCCTAATTATTCTTCAGCATGAATACTTCGTAAACTTTATCGACACCTCAATTCCCAATAGACATAGCTATTTAGTTAAATTTTGCACATCCACGCTGGCCCCACCGATTTATTCGCTCAAGTAATGAGGGGGAGAATGCGATAGTTTTTCTTAGGTGCAAGGGCACACATTTCTAAACAATGAGCGCCAGGTTCCCAGTGGATCGATACCTTGAATTCCGACGCTTATTTTTTAGAGATGCATCACATCCAAAGATTAATAGAGGTTATTATGCTACTGCCCGTAAGTCTCGATAAACCCCGCATTCTTCTCGTGCATCGCGACCCATCCTTCGCTTTTGCCATGCAGCAATGCGCGCGGCGATGGAATGTAAGACTCGACCTTTTTGAGACGATCCCCGAGAAAGGTATCGTCACCCGCTACGATGCTGCGATCTTCGTCTGTGATTTTGAAACCATGCCCCAAGTTGAAATGAGCAGCTATCTCGAGAGAGCGTTTCCCCAGGTGCCGACCCTGCTCGTCGGGGGCTTGAATCGCCAATTGAGCCGCGAAGAAGCGCGGTGCTGGCGGGTACGATCCTTTCTGCGGAAAGACCACGACCTTGAATCCATCTTCTTTACCGCGCTTGGTATGATACCTCTCCCGCCTTGGTCGGGAATCGAGCGTTTGGTCGAGACAGCTCAGCGGACTTAAGGCAGAATGGAGCCGGCATTCCCGCTCCAACTCGTCTACTCTGACGCATGAGAGCGCGAAACTTTTTGTCCCACTTTGTTCAGTCGGGAGAGGTCGAGCGACATGCATGAAGCAAAGGCCCAAACAGCCAGCCTGTGGACGCTTCAATTATACCGAGAGTTTGACGAAACGGCCCTCTATTATCGCGTGAAACTGCCCCGCCCTCACATTCAACTGAGCGATAGTCGGTCCCGCTATGGGACCTACGATCCTACTCTGCAGACGCTGACGATTAGCATCCATCTCATCTTGGAACATTCTTGGGACGTCGTCCTGGAAGTCCTCAAACACGAGATGGCCCACATGCTCGCCGGCGACGCTGAACGGGACACGGCTCATGGACCGAGCTTTCAAAGCGCTTGCGAGCGCCTCGGCGTAGCTCCTTGGGCGCGACATGCCCATATTGAAATCGATCCACAGACCGCGATGCAGCAGCATCGGCGATTGACTGAGGAGCAAGAACGCGTGCTGAGACGCGTCGAGAAGCTCTTGTCTCTCGCGACCTCGGCCGAGACTCATGAAGCCAGTCTCGCGATGGAGAGAGCGCGGGAGCTGTGCGCGCGCCATCAGTTTGATGCTTTTCAAGAAGGCGCATCGCAAGCTTACACTTACGTAGTGATTCAGCATGACAAGAAGGTAATACCCGCCCACCAAGCTTCAATCTGCAGCATCCTTTGCACCCATTTTTACGTCGATTGCGTGACGCGGTTTCAGTATGATGCCAAAGAGCAGGCGCGCTTCAAAGTGCTCGAGATTCTGGGGACACGCGAGAATGTGCAGATGGCCGAGTATGTGTATTGGTTCCTTTGGAATCAACTCCCGCTCCTCTGGAAGAGCTATCGACTCGAAAAAGGGCCTCTGGTTCGAGACAAAAAGGCGCCTCGCATATCACCTCGCTCCTTCTATCTAGGGGTCTTG
>CANJJY010000128.1 GCA_947474445.1 Oligoflexaceae bacterium | reverse complement strand
CGCGACGCTGATGGGACCCTTCAAGCCTGTCTCTTAAATCCCTTGGATGAGCGCGTTCTCTCTTTCTTGTCGCGGAGGCTGCCGCGATTTCGACCTTTAGTTTTAGATCGGCGCCTAATGTATCGATCAATCGAAGAAGCCTATCCCTTGACTCTCCAGCTGCCGCGAGTCTTAGGAAGTCGTCAAAAGAAGGATTTGAATGTATGACGCGCATACTGCTGACCGGCGGAGGAACTGCCGGACATGTAATGCCTCATATTGCGATGCTTCCCGCCTACCGCTCAGCTGGCTGGGATGTCGTCTATATGGGGTCAGATGGAATCGAAAAAGATCTCGCACAGCGCGCTGGATTGCCTTTTTATTCAATTAAGACTGGAAAATTGCGTCGCTATTTTTCTTGGCAGAATTTTCTAGATGTTGGCCGCATCGTTTGGGGTACTTTACAGGCTTTCTTCATTCTAATGCGACTGCGTCCCAGACTTGTTTTCAGTAAGGGTGGCTTTGTTTCGGTACCCGTGTCGGTTGCGGCATGGCTTCTCCGCATTCCCGTTGTTTCACACGAATCTGATTTGACTCCTGGGCTGGCCAATCGTCTCATAAAGCCCTTCTGCCATTTGATTTTTTACGCCTTTCCTGAGACAGCGCGTTATCTCCAGGGCAAAGGTGCGGTCGAAGTTGGTATTCCTGTGAGGCAAGAACTCTTGCAAGGGAGAGCTGATGAAGGGCGCCGACTCTGCGGATTCCCAGAGGTAGAGAATGGAAAAAGAAAACCGTGCCTCTTAGTGATGGGGGGAAGTTCTGGTGCTGAACGCATCAACCAATGTTTGGCGGCTGCGCTTCCCGATCTGATCAAGGAGTTTTACATCATTCATCTTTGTGGAAAAGGCAAAGCTCTCAATTTTCAACATAAAGACTATAAAGCATTTGAATATGTAAACGAAGGTCTCGAACATCTCTTAGCTCTCGCCGATGGCGTAATCTGTCGGGCTGGGGCCAATTCACTTTTCGAGCTGCAGGCCTTGGCCAAACCTATGTTGCTTATTCCTCTGGAAATAGGTAGTCGGGGCGATCAAATTGATAATGCTAAGTCCTTTGCGGCTCGAGGCTGGTCTCTGGTTCTGCGTGAAACAGATCTCGATGCGAAGTCACTCCGAGAAGGAATTTATCAGCTTCAGGCAAAGGGTCAGGACTTGAGCCTCGCTATGGCAAGAAGTCCTCAAACTCAGAGTTCAAGCTCCGATAAAATCATGGAGCACTTGAAGAAGTTGATGGCTGAATGATTTCGGCTTTAGAGCAAGATAGCGAGCTGCAGATGATCCAGCCTCTGTTTCTCGCTCACTTGGGTCTGTTCGTATCCAATTGAGACAAAAGGCGAGAAGAGTTGCGCTTTAAGTCCCCACGAAAAAAAGAACGCCTTTTCGTAAACTTCTTCGGAAGGGCGGTCATCTAGGGCCAGGCCTGCTTGGGCGTTATAAGATTCCCAGCTTTGCCATTGTAATCCATAGGCAGCAGATAAAGTTATATAGCGAAGAACAGCAAAGCTACTGCCGAGCTGAACACTATCGGTACGCAGACGAGTAACTGATTGGAGACCAGCGGTTTCGATGCGACTGGCCCGCAAGGCAAGAGTCGGCAATTTAAAACTCTCAAAAAGAGTCCACTGAACATGGCCGCCGTATTGCCAAGCCATGTCCCCTTCTCCCACTTGGGCGAGACTCAGTCCGAAATCAAGAGGCCAGGGCGTGCCTTTGCTGAGATAAAAGCGAGGGATCCGTTGGGGGACGGTAGATGTTTGCGAATCGACCGTCGATTTTTGGTCAGCGTCAGAGCGTGCTCTTTGTATGACCCCGGCACCGAGGTGCCATCCCAAAGAGCCCCGTGATTGAAAAGTTTCAACGGGGCTATACTGGTTGATTTCCGTCCATCTTTCGTCATAATGCGCTTGCTGAGCAGTAAGGGGTACAGCCCATCCTGCAGCAATAAGAAAGATGGCCCCCCATTTTGCTGCGCACAGTCGATGATCCATCGCTCACTTCCTTAAGAAATGTTGCGTCATGAAAGTTGCTTATCTAGATCATTATGACAGCTTTACTTATAACATTATAGACTGGCTCAGGTCGTCTAGTGAGCTTGAAATAGAGTATTTGACCTACGATGATCCAGAAGCTGTAAGCGGCCTTTTTGACGCGAAAAGGCCCCTCGTTCTTTCGCCAGGTCCGCACCGTCCCATCAGATGGTTGACGAGATTCATGGTCGTCAACCATCTGATGGGACACGTTCCCATGCTAGGAATTTGCCTGGGACATCAATGCATAGGAAAGGCTTTAGGAGGACAGATCGTGCGGGCAAAAAAGCCTTTTCATGGCTCTGGCCAAATAGTCAAAATTATTGAAAAATCACTAGTTATCAACAGTTTATCCACATCCTTTGTGGGGGCGCACTACAATTCTCTGGTGGTGGCCCGAGGAAGTCTTGATGAACGATATATTTGGGCAGTTAATGAAGAGGATGAAATTGAGGGAATCTGGGCGCAGCCCGGTCTTTACCCAGCGCTGGGTGTGCAGTACCACCCAGAGTCTTTTCTTTCAGATGACCAGTCCCCACTGCTGAATTACTGGCTTGAATCCGTCCGCGGGTTTTACAAGGAAAGGGTCAAAGCTCGGCAATAGCTCCTTTGCCTACACCTTCGAAACACTTTACTTTAATTGGTGCTCCAATCTCGACCCCTTCGCTGGCGATCAAGCGAACCAGTTCCTGGCTAATCGATTCTATGCTTGTTCCATCTTCAACTAAAAAGACGCGGTTGGCTGGAACTGTCGCTTCAAAGAGGCCCATGCTGCCGCGATAGGAGATTGTCAGGGGCGTCGTCATCTCTGGGCGGGTACCGGCTCTCAGACTTGGGTCCGGATTGACTATTTGGGGAAGTGAAGCGATGTGCACGACCGATCCCAGGACTTCATGAGCCAACCATTGTTCAAGGTCGTGGCGGCGTTCGTCCGCAACGTAGACCTCGATCTGACTCCTATGCCCATGAAAAAGTCTTTGGCAGAGCCCGTCATGGCCACTGATGCCGTGACTGTATCGAAAAAAGGCTTGGCCGCTTTGAACATCTTCCTTTCGCAAGTGAATCTCGACAGCTACCACGTCTTCTGGCAGGCGGTGACGGACAAGGCGTGAGCACTCTTGTTCAACAATCTCACGCGTAACTTGCACGGCACGGATCGGATAGACTGCACCTTTGGGACAAAGGTACGTCCATTCTGAATTGACACCAGTCAGACGACTTTTGGCTTGAAGCCTCCAAAGATCTCCTCGGTCTGTATCCTGGTAATGCACCAGCTTTGACTGCACAGGTATGATCAGGGTGTGATCGAGAGAAGACTTCAGAACCTGTTTCACCAGCTTTTTCAAGTGACTGAAATCATATACGAAGCCATTTGCATCGAGTTTGCCCGAGACCGTGATATCGACCATCCATGACTGGCCGACAACTCCGACCGATGGGTCAAAGATAGCGCAGTCGATTTTGTCGACGTCATTAATGAAGAGTCGACCAAACAATTCGCGGCCGACCGCTTTTTCTTCCATTTTGCACCGCCAGTTTTTTCAAGGTATTCAGGACCATAGGGGGAGAAACAAGGGTTGCGGTCTTAAGTTCTCCACTCTATAACACTCACTTAGCTCTAGCACCCTTGACGGGGGAACCTCCTGTATAAAGAATCTCCTGTCGAAATTCAAGAATGACTGAAGGAAAAACATAATGAGCCGAGAGATTCGCGTTCGCATTGCCCCGTCTCCGACCGGTGACCCGCATGTGGGAACGGCTTATATCGCTCTGTTTAACTATGCTTTCGCCAAAAAGAACGGCGGCAAGTTTGTCCTTCGTATCGAAGATACGGATCAAACACGGGCCAGAGCATCGAGCGAGCAGCAGATTTTGGCTAGTCTCAAATGGTTGGGTTTGAATTGGGATGAAGGACCTGATTGTGGAGGGCCTTTTGGTCCTTATCGTCAGTCGGAGCGTACCGAAATTTATCGGCAGCATGCCCAACTGCTGATCGATAAAGGCCATGCCTATAAATGCTTTTGTACTCCTGAGCGTCTTGACGAGCTCAGGCAGCAGCAAAAAGCTGCCGGACAGACTACTCGATATGATGGTCAATGCCGAGGTTTGACTCCGGCTCAGGTCTCTGGAAAGTTGCTGGAAAAGATACCTCATGTCGTGCGTCTTTCGGCTCCAAAGGCAGGTGTGATAAGATTCCAGGACTACCTGCGGGGAGAGCTCGAGTTTGAACATGACCGTGTCGACGATCAAGTCCTACTAAAAACTGATGGTTTTCCTACTTATCATTTAGCCAATGTGGTCGACGATCATCTCATGCAAATTACGCACGTAATCAGAGCCGAAGAATGGATTTCTTCGACCCCCAAGCATGTCCTGCTCTATCGTGCCTTTGGTTGGGATGAACCTGTGTTTTGCCATATGCCTTTGCTCAGAAATGCCGACAAATCGAAAATTTCGAAACGAAAGAATCCTGTTTCTCTCGCCTATTATAAACGAGCAGGAATTTTGCCTCATGCTCTCAATAATTTTTTGGCTCTGATGGGCTGGAGTTACGGTGAAGACCGGGAAATTTTTGAGTTGAGCGACATGATTGAAGTTTTTGACCTCAAAAAAATATCTTTGGGAGGGCCTGTTTTCGATTTAGTCAAACTCACATGGCTCAACCAGCACTACATGCATCGCATGGACGATCATGCGTTTGTCGACTATATTCGCAACGAAATATTTAACCCCGAATACCTTTTGAAGATGAAACCACTCGTCCTAGAACGCATGACTCGATTTGAGCAGTTCGTTGACAAGAACAGTTTCTTTTTTAATGGCGCCCTTGATTATCACGGAGTAGAGGTAATCCCTTCAAGCAAAGATTCAGAATCGATGCGAGTAATGTTGACTGAGTTATTGGATCTATTTGATGGCATTGACGACTGGAACACGAAAACGATCCATGATGTGTTGAATATTCATCGCGAAAAGATAGCTTGGAAACCTAAGGATTATTTCATGACTGTTCGAATGATTACGACGGGAAGAAAAGATTCGCCGCCGTTAGCTGAAACACTTGAAGTTCTCGGCAGAGAGATCGTCCGCTTTCGAGTTAAAGACGTTCTTGACCATGGGCTTCAGCAGGTGAAGAAGTCTTAGCCCTTTCGAGCTATTGGAGGAGTTCGATAAGTTGGCTTCGAGAAAAGGTTTTAAACAATTCTTCGTCCCTATCCATGAATTTCTCAAATAGCTCGCGTTTACTGGCGATCAGTAGGTCAATCTTCTCTTCGAGGGTACCGCGGGTGACGAGCTTGAGAACTTGAACATTTTTATTTTGACCTATGCGGTACACGCGGTCGGTGGCCTGGTTTTCCTTGCTGGCATTCCACCACCGATCGTAATGGATCACGACGGATGCTGCCGTTAAGTCGATACCGATGCCACCAGCCAAGAGTGAACCGACGAATATCTTGCAATTGGGGTCGGTTTGAAAAGTATCGATTACTTTTCCGCGATTTTTAGTTTGGCCCGTGAGCACAGCATGTCCAATTTGCTGCCCTTTCAGATACTCGCTGATAATCCGAATCATCTCGACATATTGGCTATATATGACCACCTTATGGCCACTGTCGAGCGCTTCTGCGAGCAACTCCTTCAAAACTTCGAATTTTCCGCTCTCAAACTTGTCCAATGAACCGGGATGGACCAGCAAAGGATGATTGCAAATTTGTTTGAGGAGAGTCAGTACCGCGAAAACATGCAAATAGGGAACAGGATTAGCTTCGTCGCGCAACGTTTCGAGGATAGGTCGCGCTTTCATTTCGAGAACCTCCCGATAAATCTTGATCTGATCAGGCGAAAGGTTGCAATGACGAATATCCTCGACTTTTTCAGGAAGATCGTGAAGGACATTGACCTTGTTTCGTCGCATTTTGAAGGGATGAATCAACTTTTGAAGAGCCAATTCGGTTTCTGGTTCCCGTCCCTTATCTATGGGCTGCAGAAAATTCTTCCGAAAATACTCGTCGGATCCCAGATAACCTGGAACCAGGAAATCAAAGAGGTTTTTCATCTCGCCTAAATGATTTTCGATCGGGGTACCTGTCAAGCAGAGGCGAATGTCGCCTTGAAGAAGGCAAACTGCCTGATAGGTTGCAGTGTCCTGATTCTTGACGAAATGAGCTTCATCTAGGATGATCGCGTCCCAATGAATTGCCGTCAATTGCTTAATGTCTCTTAATAGAACCCCGTAGCTGGTGATCATCAAATCTCTTGATTCCATGATCTTTGCGATATTTTGGGCTCGTTTTGGGCCGTGGTGTTTGAATGGCTTGAGATTTGGGCAGAAAGCGTTGACCTTGTCTTCCCAATGGTCAAGAACAGTCGTTGGAGAAATCACGAGGAAATGAGGTTTTTTTACACGCGATTGGATCGCTGACATAAGTCCCATTGCTTGATGGGTTTTACCTAGGCCCATTTCATCGGCGAGCAGACCGTGAAGTTTATTCTCGTAGAGCCACCACATCCATTGGACGCCGGTCGCCTGGTACTCGCGGAGGTTGAGTTTAGTATGGGAGAGGCTGGGGACCTTGATGTTTTCCTTGAACTCAAGTTGGTCGCGAATTTGGTTGAGTATCTTTTTGCTTCCCACAAACTGATCAAAGTCGCCGACAGCGGCTTTGAGGCGCATGAGGCCCAAGGCCGAAACTTTGATGAATTCGCCGGTTTCATCCGTTTCCCAGTTGTGATCCTTCACAAAATCAGGGATGCGAATCCATTTGCCACCCTTTTTTAGATAATTCCGCTTCTTCTTGCGAAATTGAGTGACGAGGTCAAGCATAGAGATGGTCTCGCCACCGCTTTGGTATCGGGGGTCGAGATAGAACCAACCTTCGGTGGCCTTTGCGATGCGAATCTCGGATAGCTTCGGAGCGCTTTCGATTACGGCTGTCTTTAGACTTTGGTCGAGCCAGATGGGACCTTCGTTTAGATATTCGACGAAGTTATCTTGAACGAAATTTGCAGATGCGTCGTCTTTATAAGTTTTGCGAATCGGCAGATCTGCCCAAGCTGCCGTGACATCGCCTTCCGTTACCTTCCAGTATCCGCGCTCGGGAAGGAAAAAGAACTCCTTACCGAGAAATTTTTGCGCGTTCTTTAACGGGATAAATTCAAAGTGACCCTCTTTGCCTTTGGGGTCGACGATGGTGAGCATCCGGTGTGGATCGGGAAAAGCAGAATAAGCCGACTCTTTTTCAGCCAGCTTTTGAAATGCAGCTGGAGTGTGGGGAATAGCAATGACGCGCTCCGCAATGAGTCGTTCGTCATCTTCTTGATAGATCCGCGTCCCACGAATGACTTGTGCGGTGTGTACCTTGAGCTGGCGAATCTCATCGCTGGCTGACGCCAACTTTGGATTGCTTTGAAGAAATTTAGCAGCATCGTCAAGATCGAGGTGATAATTCGTATATTCGCCGGGCTTGATCTCTAGTCTGATCCGCATGGTCGGACCATTCGCGAGCAAGCGGACGTATTGGATATTCCCTTTGAGGTGACTCAAAATGGTTTGCGCGGCGCCGTCACCCCTTTCTCGCTTTTCTTTTTCGGCTTCTACTTTCGTGACTTTTTTGCGAGGCGCAACAGGATGCTTAAGGGGCATTTTTGCATCGAGCGTTGCTAAAAGCTGTGGCCGCTCTCGATCGATGCTTATCATGAAAGCGGCCAGATGTTCGCAATATTGGCCACTCAGGCGATTTTTTTTGCACGTACATTCGATCCACTGGATACAGTGGCCGTTTGGATGAATTTTAAGTCGGGTCTCTTCGCCGCGCAGTCCTGTGGCACCAATCCGAGAGGTGATAAGCCCATGCATGGATCGCACAGCTTCGACTTTGCCCGAAGTATATAGATTGAGACCGCTCAGCCAGTCGTCTTCATCAACGTGCTCATAGAAGTATTCAAGTATATTAGTCTTCACTCGATAGGGCTCACACAGCAGGAGGATCTGCATCGGTCCGACTCTTCAGATAGTATAACACGGCCCGGCAAGACCACCGATCACGCCAAAATTCTGACAGAAATTCGCGAAGAGCCAAGCTATGCAGTAGAAAAAGATGCAAAATGCGGCCCTATTATCTAATAATTACAGGGCCTTAAATAAAATTGAGTCCCTCCGATTTAAGGTTTGGGCTTTGTGACCGATAGGGTGCAAGAGTTCGGAACTTGTGGTTCCTTCAGTAATAAATGGCAATGCATGTCGTTTTTACTAGAAGAAATCCCGGATTCCTTCAGCACTTAAGGGGTCGGAAGTGGAACGCAAGGAAGAAACCATAGCCTCCAAGATTCTGATCGACTTTGTGCGAGACTTCACTCACTTGACAGAAAATCAGCTGACTGCGGTAAGAAAAATGATGGAAGACACCGTTCGCAATGTGATGGATAGCGTAATGGGAATGAGCGAAAGCGCTTCTAACCAGAAAAAAAAGGCTAACGAAATCCTTGTCCATGACGCACAGCAGAAAAATTTGATCAGTTCGGACAGGCAAGAACTCGAAAAGCTCGAGACGGCAAATATCGGACAGGAAACAAACGAAGATATTCGGAAAAATACTCTCGAGAGCCAAATGATGCGGGCTGGAGGGGTGTTCACGAAACATATGGAAGCATTAAGCCGAACCGATGGCGAACTGCAGCGCCTGGTCTTGAAAGTTGTCGGATCTGTCTCCAACGATGATCTTATGGCCCAGAGACTCAGCCACGTGATCAGTTCCCTGGCTATTATGAGGAATGAATTATCGGTCGTCCTCGCCGATTACAAGAAGCACAACACCCCTGAGGCCATTAAGGCTTTTCGCAATCGAGTTCTCAGTGAGGTGTATCTCAGCTACACGGCGGAAAGCGAAAAGCAAATTTTTCATCAGCTGTTCGGACACCCTAAAGAAATCAGGCGTGTTTCTTAGCCAACGTTTCCTCATACTTTTCAGGAGAGATTGCAATGGGCAAGAAGATCATGATCGTGGACGACTCGAAAACTATCCGTCAACAAGTGAGTTTCACTTTGACAAAAGGCGGATATCAGGTCGTCGAGGCAGAAGACGGGCAGGATGGAATTGAAAAACTAAAGGCGAACAAAGATGTGGCAATGATCATCAGTGACGTAAATATGCCAAACATGAATGGCCTCGAAATGGTCGAAAAGCTGAAGGCGGACGGCAACACCGTTCCCGTCATCATGCTGACCACAGAAGGTGCCTCGGATCTCATTCAACGAGCAAAAGCCGCTGGAGCAAAGGGGTGGTTGGTTAAGCCATTCCAGCCGGATCAATTGGTAGCTGCCGTATCGAAGATAGCTGGTTAATCACCGAGGGTGTGATCCATGGTTGATCAAGATTCGAGTACTCAATTGATTTCCTTTCTGCAGCACTTCACTAAGCTGACTGAAGAGCAACTGCTCAGCGTCCGCGAAACGATGGTGAGTGCTGTAGAAACGGTCATGAAGGGAGTCGAAGGCATCAGTCAAGCAACCGAAGACAAACGGGAACAGGCTGAAAAAGTGCTCGAATCGACCTTCGTCAATCCAGATGCCGAGACCGAAGTACTCATTCAAGATCTACAGAAAGTCGTCGACGATTTGTTTGAGAAGTCAGCCTCTCAAATCGATCAAGGCTCCCCTAGTAAACCGATTCTATCTTTCGAACCTGAGGTATTGGTGCGTAATCGCATCAATCGCCTGAACGGCAAGTTCGAAGGAGACATGAAGAGTCTCGAACAGCTTGACCAGCAGCTAGGAAGCCTCCTCTTCGGTATTATAGGGACTCTATCTGCGGAAGATGTCATAGCCCAAAAGATCGATCATGTCACAATGTCGCTAAGGGCTCTGCAGACCGGTCTCAGTTATCTACTGATCGATTACGAACACCGCTGTCGACCTGCGGATATTGAACGGGTCACGGATGATATCAAGGATCTAACCTTCCGCCAGTACACGACAGAAGACGAGAAAGTCCGCTTCCGCTCTCATTTCGGTCCCGAGAAAAAAGCCTCTTAAGTCTCCTCAAGGCGCAGCCAGGTTCTCTGTAACCATTGCACTGCAAGGCTTTGAGCCCAGATGCAGCAGAAACCTTGCCCGCACCTCACCCCATCACTTTCAGTAAGTCAAATAAGACCGCAAATAATCTTGAAAATTTATGTACTTTGCCTGTTGACGGCTCGGGGGTGGTCGCGTATAAACCTTCTTCACGGCGGTAGTAGAGAAAACGAAACGGACCTAAGACAAGAAGATGATTAGGGAAGTTAAGGTCGCCGAAGGTTCTTTGAAAACTGAATAGAAGACGCAAAGAAGTAAGCGCAAACGTCAATTCTTGATCGCAGAGATCTTCGGATCGAAACGATTGAGTCTTATATGTAGAAAATCGAGTCGAAAGACTCGTGCAAGGATTTAAACTTTAGAGTTTGATCCTGGCTCAGAGTGAACGCTGGCGGCGTGCCTAATACATGCAAGTCGAACGCGAAAGTCCT
>CANJJY010000127.1 GCA_947474445.1 Oligoflexaceae bacterium | reverse complement strand
GCTCCCGAAACAGGGCTTCAGTGCCCAGCGCGAGGGCAATCGCATCAGTTTTCTCCGCCGCGAGGGCAACTGGGAAATCACCGAAACCTATACGATACCTGATGAGGGTTATGGCCTCGAGCTCACCACGCAATTTCGCAATCTAAGCGCCGAGCCCTTGGAATTGACGGCTGGCATCATCATGCAGGAAACCCTGCGCATACCGGCCAGCGGTGGGGGCATGTTTTCATTCCTCTCGCCGGCGGCACCGATGCAATCCTTCGTCTATAGCCTGGAAGGCAAGCACGAAGAAAAAATGATGAAAGAATTTTGCAGCAAGCCTGATGCATCTGGCTTCACGCTCACCAACGAAAAAGTCGATTTTCTCGGCATCGATCGACATTATTTCCTGTCGTTTCTGTGGTCAAAGGACCAAGCATTAAACTACGAGCTCCATCATACCGCAGCTCCCGATGGCCTCCTCTGCCCTCTGACCCTCGTGAGCTACCAAAAATTTGGGCGTACTGAGCCTGGGGCCGTAGCCAGTTTGCAGTTTGCTGGTTATTTTGGACCCAAGCAGCTGAACATTCTCGAAGCGCACGACCCCCTGCTCAAAACCAGTTTGAAGTTGGGATGGTTCTCCATTTTTGCTCGGCCTCTTTTGGCGGCTTTAAAAGGTCTCTATGCTCTCGTTCACAACTACGGTGTGGCGATTATTCTGATTACCCTGCTTTTGAAGATGGCCTTCTTTCCTCTGACCCGCGCAGCGGCCATTTCAATGAAGAAAATGCAAAAGCTTCAGCCCGAAATGAATCGCTTGAAAGAGAAATTTAAAGACGATCCCCAGCGTCAGCAGCGCGAGCTGATGGCCTTTATGGGTCAGCATAAAGTGAATCCCCTCAAGGGCTGTTTGCCTATCCTGCCGCAGATTCCTGTGTTCATCGCTTTTTATAATGTCTTGTCGCAGGCGATCGAACTGAGACATGCCCCCTTTTATGGATGGCTGACGGATTTGGCGTCGCGGGACCCCTATTTTGTAACGCCCCTGTTTTTAGGTCTTGGCATGTTTTTGCAACAAAAATTGACTCCCAACCCTGGTATGGATAAGAATCAAGAAAAGATCATGCTTATGATGCCAGTCATTTTCACCGTTATGATGCTTTCATTGCCTGCAGGCATGGTTCTCTACATGATAACCAACACCATCGTTTCCATCCTGCAGCAACAATGGTTAAATCGACGACTGGCCAAAACGCTCGGCTAAGTGCAGGTGTGCTCGAGCACGGCACCAGGCTGGGTGCCTAGAGGAGATATGGATGCAGAATAAAGCCAGTGAAGTGAAGGTCGTTGCTAAAACTTTGGATTTGGCATTGGCCCAAGCAGCTCGTCTTTTAGAGGTTGAGCTCGGACAGGTCGACTATAAAGTCCTGTCGCAAGGCGGAGGTGGGCTTTTCTCTTTTCTTGCGAAAAAAATAGAGATCTCGGCTTGGAAAAAAGAAGTGGATTTCGACGAGCTTCTCACCGAAGACGTCCAGGGTGAAGTCGAAGAGTTGTCTCCGGCTGAAGTGGAGGCGCTGCAAGTCGATCTTCGTAAATTCTGTGAGGAAATTTGTTCCGCTATCAGTGGGCACCCCGTAGCGGTGCGGGCAGAACTCAGTAGGGGCCGTCTGGTTCTTGATTGTGACGACGAATACTTGGCCAGCCAGGTCACTAAAAATAGCAAACTGGCCGAGGCTCTGGAACATATCCTGCGCAAAAAGCCTCGCCACATCAAGCGTGAGCTGCCTTTTCGGATCTTCGTTGACGTTCAAGGTGTGCGGCGTCGCCGCGAAACCGATCTTGTTGAGCTAGCCAGAGATCTGTCCGAGAAAGTGCACGAGAACAAACGGCCTATCGTTCTCAACTATAAGAGTTCGTATGACCGCAAAATTATCCATATGGCTTTGGATAAAGATGAGCGGGTCTACACCAAATCTATCGGCACCGGTCCAAACCGTAAGCTCATGATTCTTCCGGTTCGCAAGAAGGGTGACCCCGAGTTGAGCGATGAGCAAGGCTGACGCTGGTAGGGACAAAGATAGTTCCTCTCGTACGGGCCCTGAGGAACTCATGCCGATCGCAGCCTTGTCCACTGCCCCTGGGGCTGCTGCCATCGCCATCATTCGCGTCAGCGGCAAAGGCTGTCTTCCCTTTCTCGAGGCCTGTCTTCTGCGCCGAAGCCCTTGCGTCGCGAGACGCATGCAGCTCGCGACCTTTCACCCCCCAGGTTCGGGCGAAATCATCGATGAAATTATGGTCTGCGTTTTTCCTGCCCCCGGCTCATTTACTGGGGAGGATACGGCGGAGCTTTTTTGTCATGGTGGCCCCTACATAGTCCAACGTCTCCTGCAGACTCTGTGGTCATCGGGCTTTCGCCCGGCTGAACCCGGGGAATTTACCCGCCGCGCTTTTCTAAACGGCAAAATGGACCTGAGCATCGCCGAAGGCATCAAAGAGCTGGTGGAAGCTAGCACCCACCAGCAGTGGCTGGCAGCGCGGCATCTCGCGACCGGGCGATTCGCAGAAGCAATCGACAGCTTGCGGGCAGCCCTTATCGAAGCCCTCGCTTACCTAGCGGCTCGCATTGATTTTCCGGATGAAGGTGACGTTCAAGACGTGGACCTCGGCCTGGTCCGGGCAAAAGTTGATGCGGTGCTGCAGAAAATTTTGCGTCTCGAGCGGTCCTATACATCGGGACGGGTCGCCGCTCAGGGGCTTATGGTAACTATTGTTGGTCAGCCGAATATGGGTAAATCCACGCTGCTGAATGCTCTCTTGGGCCATGAACGCGCGATCGTTACAGAGCAGGCCGGGACAACGCGCGATTATCTGGAAGAACCCTGCCGCATCAAAGGACGTTTGATTCGCCTCATCGATACCGCCGGCGTGCGGGAAACGACTGATATGATCGAACAACGAGGGATAGCTCAGACCCGTCGCCTCGGACAGGAAGCTGATCTGGTTCTCCTTCTTATCGCTTCTGATGCGACCGCAAGGGATCGTGCAGCGGCCAGCGTTCTCATGCAAGAACTTGGTGCGAACAAATGTCTGCAGCTTTTAACCAAGGCTGATCAAGGCATACCTGAATGGGCCCAAGATTTTTTGCCTATTTCTTGTCATGCAGAACAGGGACTAGAGCGGTTGGAAGAAGAGATCGTCAGACGCGTCGATGGCTATGTGGGCCAGTTGAACGAAGAGCCATTCGTAAGCTCGGCACGGCATCTGCACGCCCTTCAATCCGCTCGACGGGATCTGGAAGCATTTTTTGAAGGTCACGCGCAGGGGCAGTACGACGAACTCCTAGCCTTTGAACTACAAAACGCAGCGCGCGCTCTCAGTGGTATACTCGGCGCTGTCGACGTCGAAGATGTTCTCGATAAGATTTTTCGGGACTTCTGTGTCGGCAAATAGCTGCTTAGCTTTTCCCACCCCTTTCATGCTAAAATCTTTTAGACTTCGCTTCTCTCTCTCAGTAAAATAAGCTGGGGACCAGTTTCGAGCACACCGAAAGCAACCAGCAGATCAAACGGCTTGCGTAGCGCTTCAGCCGCAGAATCGAGTCCGAGCTGAGCGTTTCGACTGTCGACAAAAGGGGGAACCCATGCGCTTTGAAGCATTCCTGCAGGCTATGCGATCACGCAGTTTTCCAATTCAATTTCCAGGACACTACATTGCCGGCGAGTGGGTCAACGATCCCCGGTCGGAAGCCCTTCCCGGATCCTTCAACCCCTCGCGAGGGGAACCCATTGTCAAAGTACTGCTCAGCAAAAAAATTGTCGAAAATAGTCTCGATGCGGCTGAACAGTCGCAAAAAGAATTAGTGGCGCGAACCCTTGACCAAAGGGTTGAATATCTGGCCCGCCTGCGGCAAGTAGTGACGGACTACCAGACCGAAATCGTCGACGCTTTGCGCATCGAAGCCGGCAAACCGCTTTGGGAAGCAGAGGCGGATTTTCACAGTTCCGTCGGTCAGCTCGATGATATCCTGGCCCAGCGGGGACGGATCAAGGAGGCGATCCTCGGACCTGTTCAGCTCGCGTGGCCAAAGAAGGAGTTTAATCTCCAGGCCAATGGGCTGACCGTAGCCTTTCTGCCTTTTTCAACCTCGCTCGGTACATTCATACAATGCCTTTCCGGTGCCTTGGTGGCCGCTTCTCCCATCGTTTTTATGCCATCTTCACACGCAGTGCTCTGTGGCGTTCTTTTTGCTCATTTTATTGAAAAGTTGGAACTGCCGCGCGGCAGTGTCAACGTCATCTTTGGTAACTACCAGGCTTTTGCAAAAATGTTAGCTGATCGACGTATCCAAGCGGTGATCTATTCAGGATCGCGCGAGCACTGTGACGCGATTCGGCGCGATCAAGTCAGCGTCCTGGGGCGTCAATTGCTTTTACAGTCAGGTGGCAAAAACGGCGTTATTGTTCATAAAGACGCCGATATCAAGTCCGCAGTTCGCTGTGTTCTCTACGGGGCCACGAAGAATGCTGGGCAACTCAACACGTCGACGAGTCGCGTCTTTATTCCTGTGGAAATGATCGAAGAATTTAAGCGGGAAATGGTCCGTCTCGTGCGAGCCCTGATGATTGGACCCACCGATGGCGATCAAAATCCTCATCTAGGCCCGCTTTATGCTCAGAAGGCCGTCGACAAATTTCTGCGCTATCAGACGATGGCCAAGCGCGAAGCGAGCGACACCTGGGTTTGGGGCAAAGTCCAGAGCACAGGGACAGCCGGATACTTTGTGACTCCTGGCGTCCATTATCTCGAGGATCTCGAAGCGACCTCTTCCTATCAAACCAACGTGTTGATGTGCCCAGATCTGGTGGTACATAGCTACACGAATGTCGATCAGGCCATTGCCGCAGCCAATAATACCGAAGCGGCTCTGGTCACATCCCTGATCGGGCCCCCTGCGGCCGTGAGGCGCTGGCTTCCCGAATTGCATGCTCCGAACATCTTGGTGAACCTTCCCACTGTCGGTGTCGATGTCTATCCTCCCGTGGCGGGACGTAAACTGTGCGGTGATTTCCGCGTCAACGGTCTCGGCATCGCCTTCCTTTTGACCTATCCTCAGTCTTGCTTAGAGAGTTCGGTCGAAGAGCAAAAATTAGCGACCTGGCCCACGATAGACTGATTGAGCCTAACACCTCTTTGTGCTTGTATGGCATTGTGAGTCCAGCTCCTGTGAACACAAGCGACCATTCAAGACGAAGAGGTGCCCCTTGCTCGAACAAATTCATCAATTAGCTTCCTATTGGGCGACATCGACCGTATTTGATCAGCAGACGCGTGATGAAATTGGTGCCCTCCTTCGTTCGAAAAACGAAGCGGAACTAACGGAACGATTCTATCGTGATCTCGAATTTGGAACCGGCGGTCTGCGCGGTATCCTAGGAGCCGGCACGGCTCGCATGAATATCTACAATGTCCGCAAAGCGACCCAGGCCTTTGCTGATCATCTCAATGCCTCGTTTGCAAAAGAAGCGAAGGCCATCGCGATTTCCTATGACTCGAGGCATTTTTCCCGGACATTCGCTGAGGCTGTAGCCGAAGTGATGGCCGCCAATGGGATTTCTGCCTATATCACCCGCGAGATGCGGCCTACGCCTATGCTTTCTTTTATGGTGCGGCACTTCAAATGCCAAGGGGGGGTCTGCATCACGGCCAGCCACAATCCAGCCGCTTACAATGGCTACAAGGTTTACTGGGCAACCGGTGGCCAACTCGTACCGCCGCACGATGAAGCAGTTATCGCGCGCTATGCGGCGATGCAGGGCTATGAGGGCATCAAGAGACTGCCTTTTGCCGATGGCGTCAAGCAGGGGTCGATTCGCGAGCTTGGGGCTGAGCTAGATGAGGCTTATTTCAAGGAAGTAGAGAAACTGTCCGTTCGCAAAGAAGGCCGAGAAAATTTTAAAATAGTTTATACACCCTTGCATGGAACGGGTGCCTACCCTGTTCCTGAAGCCCTCCATCGGTTCGGCTTTAAGGACGTGACGGTGGTTCCGGAGCAGAGTCAACCCAATGGTGATTTCCCGACCGTAAAATACCCAAACCCAGAAGAGCCGGAAGCCATGCAAATGGCTGTCTCACTTGCACGCAAATTAAAAGCCGACCTGGTTCTCGGTACCGATCCTGATACCGATCGTATCGGCATAGTCGTAAGGGAAAAAGGTGATTATCGCGTCTTCAATGGTAATCAAATCGGTTCTTTGCTCATGGATTTTTACCTGTCTGGACTCAAAGCTCAGGGCCGGATGCCCACGCATCCCCTTGTGATTAAAACGATCGTGACCACCGATCAGCAAACGAAAATTGCAGCCGCCTATGGTGCTCAGTGTGAAGAGACCCTGACTGGCTTTAAATGGATTTGTCAGCTGATCGACGACATAGAAACCGGCAAAAATCTCCCCTTTCGCCAGTACGTCTGCGGAGGTGAAGAGAGCTATGGTTTTCTCGCCGGGACCTTTGTGCGCGATAAAGATGCCGTGAGCGCCTGTTGCATTGCGGCTGAAATGGTTGCCTTTTACAAAGCACAGGGTAAAAGCCTCTCGGATGTGCTCGATGAACTATACCGACGTCACGGCGTTTATCTGGAATCGCTGGCGACGATCACACTGCCAGGCAAAGAGGGTTCGGAAAAGATTGGCCGCATGATGCAGAGTTTGCGCGAGGAGACGCCCCGGGAAATTGCGGGAGCTTCAGTTGAAAAGTTGCGAGATTTGGAAAAACAGCAAGAGTTTGATCGGCGCGAAGGTGCGTCATCCAAGCCTTCCCCTATCCCTCTTCCCCAGTCAAACGTGTTACAATTTTTACTGAGCGACGGTTCCAAGATCAGTGCGCGTCCGTCAGGGACTGAACCTAAGATCAAATTCTATTTTTCGGTCTTTCAGCCTCTCGACGCAAATGCCAGCGATCAGCAGCTGCAAAAAGTCAAAGAATCCTGTGCGCAGCGTCTACTCGAACTGGAAAAAGCTTTTAAAGCTATGGCCCAATAGTAAGGCGATCAAGCGAATAGGCGGGCAGCTGTCCGCTCTTCTCCTTGATTGGCTCAAGGAGAGGACTAGGATTCATGTTCAAAGCTACGCTCCGACGACACTTGCTTTCCCTCGCGTTTGCCATCGCCATCATTCCTACGGTACAAGCGGCTGACTATCGAAAGGCTACCGAAGGTCGGGAAGTCGTTATGGATAAGCTTTACCCTAAAAGTGAGCGCTTTGAGATTGCGCCTCAGTTTGGGTTTGTCATGAACCAATCCTATGTGACGACTCTACTCTACGGCGGTAACGTCACCTATTTCACCAGTGAAAATCTTGGATTTAGCCTCGATCTCAGCATGACCATCAATAAGGATAAGCCTGAGCGCGATTGCATCGAGCAGTTTTTCTATGATCCAAGCAACGAGGTGGGAGTCGCCTGCGGTGATAAGAGCCTTTTAAATGGTACGGATGTGAATAAGGACCAATTCCCGCGCTATGGACCAGCCTATGTACCTATCCGCGAATTGACCAATATCATCATCGGTAACATCGTTTGGTCGCCTATATACGGCAAGCAGCTGCTGTTTCTCAGTGCGACCAGTTACTTCGATCTCTTCTTTGAGTTGGGTTTCGGATTGGCGACTTCCACCTATTACCCTAAGCAAGAAGTCCTCAAGAACGGTAATCTTCCCCGCGCGCAGTATACCGATCCAGCTAAAGCCGCTGACCCAGCCAAAGCCAATGCTGATAATGCAAAAATTGGAGCTTTGCCGGAACAGGATCAGCTCTACGGTATAAACGGCCGGCCCGATCCGGTCGCTGGTAATAATCCTGTGTTAAACTTGGGGATTGGTCAGAAATTCCACTTTGGAAAACTTTTTCATATCAAAGTCTACGTGCGGAATATGACTTTGCTCGGAACAGATCAAGGGTTCGAGAATCTGATCACCCTCTATAGCGGGGTCGGACTGCGCTTCTAATCGGCAGTCGCCGCCACTCGCTCTAATGGAGAGCAGCAGTATTAAAGTCCGGCGACGGATAGGTATGCAAGGCCTCGAAACTCGCCCCTACCATTTCTTCCAATTCTTCGATCAATTGCAGCATGTTCGTCATGTCGTGACGAGCTCGACAGGCATCTTCGAGCTTTTCACACTGTTTCGCGAGACGCGTCAGGCCAATGTTGGCAGCACTTGATTTAAGAGTGTGGGCTGCAAAGGTAATTTCCTGAATGGACTGCACCTGAGCACCGCTCTTGAGCCGCTGATAGATTTCCGGGCATCTCTTAAAGAAGATCTGTTTTAACTCGATGGAAAGCGGCTCTTCTCCATGTGCTTTGGTATAAGAATCGAGTTCTTCTAATACGCTGGGGTCAAAAATAGGCCAAGGATAGTTCATCGTTCGACCTCAATTTCTGTTCCCGTAGGTTGGTAGCGGATGCTGAGACCCACCCCATAGATCGCTTGGACATGAATATCGGCTGTTAGCTCTCGCAGAGCCGATCGCAACTCGTGGACCTTCTTATCCAATGCATTGTCGCCGATCTTCACGTTGCTCCAGATGCGGCGCTTCAAGTCGACGCGCGGCACGGCCATGCCCTGCGCTTCGATCAAGCATTCGAGAAGGCAGGCCCCCTGAGGCGTAAGATAGCGCCGCTCCCGTCGATATTCAAGCGAGCGATGCAGGCGATTGAATGTGAGAGGGCCAAGGACCAACTGCGTGCTACCCGCTTGGCGAGCCATTTCCGTCATCCTAGCTTTGACCCGCGCAAGGAGCTCATTGCGATTGATAGGCTTGCGAATGAAATCGTTAGCGCCTGCTGCTAAGGCGCCACCGAGAGCGTCATCGCTCGGGTCGCTGGTGACAACGAGTAGAGGACAACTGGGCCAACGCTTTCTCAGTTCGGGAATGAGATCGAGACCGCTGACATCCGCTTCCAAATTGATATCAATAAACAAAGCGATAGGATCAAGTTCGGGCAAAGCTCGGCGCAAGGCATCGGGATGGGTGAAACTCAGTGAAGGAACGCCCATTGCGGCTGCAATGATGGCATGGATCATCGGATCGTCATCGAGAGTCAAGGTGTAGATATCTGGGTACATCGCGCTATTTTCTCTCGCTTCTCGAAATTGACTCAAATGAATGGCAAGTCACATTGATTGCATGGGCGTTCCGCAAAAAGGTGAGCTGCTAAGCCTCTCGGATCGCTTGACCTTAGAGTGATCTCTTGAGCATCTGCGATCAGCAAAATGACCAAAAGAACGGTCCGGGAGCAAGTAAAATCGATTCAAGATAATAAGGTCAGATAGATAGCGGTAAATATACCCAAACTGTTGAGTTTGAGTTTGGTTCTGAGTTGGGGGAAATTAGTCATGCTTTTAGGGCCGTTGACTTGATTTGTGAGCCCAGATACCGATTGATAAAATACATGAGGATGACGGTAATGATAGTCGTCGTGATGACCACATCACCGAGCAGATCAAAGCGATCTAACTGTCCATTATCATTTTGAACGACAATCCACCCCGCTAAGGCTGCGGCAAATCCTCCAGAAATCTGTTGAATCGACGAGCTGATGGCCATGTAAGATCCCCGATCCGCCATCGCTGGCAGGGCAGACATCAGCGCCGACGAAGCGATCATCCGCGCTGATACACCGGCAAACATGACGACGGAAACGAGAATGACGATCCATAGGGGAACGACGGGAAGGCGAGTATAGATGGCCACTATGATCATGGTGAGAGCCGAGCCGAAAGCGAACACGAGATATTTGCCAATTTTGTCACTTAAACGCCCGACGAGTGGTCCCATGACGATCGTGAAAAGCCCCGTAATCATATAGACCAAAGGAAGATCGGCAAAGCTCACACCGAGATTGTGGACGTTGTAGGCGCTTCCAAAAGGCATCAGCATAAAGCCACCGGTTGACAGGAGAGCCGTCGCGGCGAAGCCCTGCAGGTATCGAGGCATCGACACGGTATGTATCAAATGGCGAAAAGCGCTGCGCTCCGGCTTTTGCTGGAGGTGGGCATTGATGGGTTGCAGCTTACTGAAGATAAGCAGTCCAACAGCGACACTCAAGGCAACAATCAAGAGAAAAGGAGCGTGCCAGCCCCAGTGGTTTGAGAGGAAAAGGCCAAGCGGAATACCGAGAACTTGACTGGCCGCGAAAGCAGTCTGCACGGTTCCCATGACGCGACCTCGCAGCTCGAAGGGGAAAAGGTCGGTAACGATTGCAAATGAAATCGAGCCAATGACGCCTCCGAATATTCCGGTGACGATGCGAGCGATCAATAGGAAATTATAGTCGGTGGCAATTCCGCAAAGAAAAGTCCCGAGCACAAATCCCGTATAAAAGAACAAGAGGAGCTTTTTGCGATCGAAACGATCAGCAAAGCCAGCCGCTAAAATTCCGGAAGCTCCGGCGCTGAACGCATAAGCTGATACAACCCAACCGAACTGTGCGGTCGTAATTTTGAGAGTGGGGATCAGCATGGCGCCTAGCGGTGAGAGAATCATAAAATCAAGAACGATGGTGAACTGCAAAAAAGCCAGCACGGCGATGACAAAAACTTGATAGG
>CANJJY010000126.1 GCA_947474445.1 Oligoflexaceae bacterium | reverse complement strand
TGGGGTTCTGAGAGGGTTAGCCATAAACTTTCTTCGCCATCAAAGTAGAGATTACTGAGGCTTCCGAAGTCATCGGCAAGAGCCAAATTCCCGAGGGAACGGACCTCGAGGCAGGACTGTGCGCTGAGGCGCCTGATCTGTCTGGATTTTGGCAATCCCACCCAGATTTCACCTTTGCTTTGCCAGACACTTAAGCCGGCAGCTTGTTTGATTTCTTGATCTGTCAGGCCTTTCAAAAAGCAGGCCCTTTGCGCTTGGCATCGACTGTAATGCCGGCCCTCACAGCGCACCGTGAGGAGCGCTGCTACTGGCAATCGCAAGAGAAGAATAAACTGGCTTCCATCTTTTTTTTGCCAGGCCAGGGGCGCTGGAGCAAAACCGGCAATCAACTCCGGATCGCCGCGGGAGATTGAGTAATATTTGTTCACCTTTTGCCTCAGACGGTCTACTTCCGCCTGCGGAGCTTCGCCCTTTGGATCAGAAGGTGGCCTCACCAGATCAAAGACAATGTCCGCCGCTTGATGCCAAATCTTCTGCTTCTCGTTCCAGATCAAGAACTGCCGCTTGCCGCTATCGAGAAAAAACCTGTATTCATCGATCGATGCCACTCCACGCAGGAAGCGAGGAAATGTCTCTGGACCGAGATTCACCCGCTCACTCTTATCAAGTGGATTGTGCAGAGTTCCAAAAGCGAGGTCGACTTCCTTCGCTTCAGACGCATAAGTCGATGAGACGTAAAAATTTGCTTTTTGCGCGAGAGTGATGACTTCTGCATCACGTCTCCAGACTCCGTAGAGTCCTTTCTCGATAGAAATCTGAAAATGCCTGACTTTATCCATCGTCAGGGACTGACCAGCCTCTGCGAGAGCTTGAAAGGACCAGAGCAGCATCGAGAGTAAACCAAGCGACATAACTTTCACGGCTTGCATCCTCACCCCTATCTCCCGCTCGCCTTTATGAAGAGGGCGATCCTATGTTAGAATACACCAGAACAAGCTGTAGAACATGGCGTCACGCACATGGAGGGCCGATCCCTTGGAAGAATCCCCCCTGATCCAGACCTATCTCCAATCGGCCCGTACCGAAGATCGATTGCGAATCCTGCAAAGCATGCGAGATTCCAAAGTGAGTCTGCCTATTTCCCTCACTGCCGATCTCATGAAACTCAAACTCAATAGCGAGGAGCATATCTCGATCCTGCGCACGACCAGCGCCAAGCAGAAGCTTGCTTTTGAAGACTACCTGAGTTCCCAGCTCAGCAGCTGGGATCAAAACGTGGCATCAGCAGCGCTTTGGGAATGGGCGACCCGCAGCGATTGCATCATGTGGCATCGGACCCTGCCCTTTAGCTTGTCTGAACATACTCCTCAGCGCATGCGCTATACCTTGCTCGATCTCGCTTGGTTTGGTGGGGGATATCCCTTGATCGAGCGCATCGCCGCGATGGACGGCATCGAAGATATGTCGGCCGCCTTCACTTCGCTGCTTTGTTTTCGCGCCTTGCAATTCGGCATCGAGTCGCAGACCCTACTCGAGCTGGCACGTAAAGGCATCACCGGCAGCTACCAAACTTTTTCTCCGGCTGAAAAGACCCTCCCTTATTTTCTAGCGTATCTTTTCCGCTTTGACACAAAGTGGGTGAAGCAGCAAAAGGTGCATCAGAGCTTCAGTGGGATCTGGTCCCAGTTCCTCAACGCTAACAAGGAGGAAGGACGGTGGCTGGAAGAGCTGAAAGTCATCCAGGAAATAACGGGTCGCAAACCCAAAAAAGGTGACGACCAGGCTCTCATTTCGAAATGGCCTAGTCTTTGGCACCGGCAGCACGTCAGCAAAGAAGCCATTCACTATATTTTTGAGCATATGGCGAACGATAAGTTGCCTGCCATAGCCGAGCAGAAATGGGAATTCTTCGCGGGCATCCCACGCGATAAAATGAGTGAAGTCCTTTTGAGCTGCTCAGACCCCAAGACCTTGGCGGCGGCTTTTAATACCTTAGGCAGTTTCCTCGATTACGCGACGCAGGATAAGGTCCTCGATCGACTCCGAACCTTTCTTCAGGCGTCGGATCAACCATCCGTTCTCCTCACTCAACTGACCGCTCGCTATTCCGCACTGCTGAATGCCAATAGCAGCGCAGGCAGTATCTTTGCCCGTATCTTCGAGGAACGCGAACAAACTCTAACCGCCTTCGGCAAAGGCCAAACCTGCGAGAGGTTGAATCTTGGCCTTTGGGAGAAAGAACTGCCTCCGCAAGATGCTTCACGTCGCAATTACTTTCTTACGGCCTATCATGGCAAAGTCCTTGAAGAGCTTAAAGGTGATGATTTCTGGGCCTTGCTCAGCCGGTCTTGGGTGAATCCCACTCCCGATAAAATTGATGCGCTGTCACATAAAGCCCGTCAATCTCCCGACCTTTATCAGATCTGCTTTATCGATACGCTCGGTCGATTCAAAGGCAACGACAATGCGGCCCTCAAACTGCTCGATTTCATTCGCAGCAACGAAGAGCCGATTCTACGCTCCATCATGTACGCTCTCCAGGGAATAGGCACGGTCCGCGCCTCCCAGGAGCTGGTTGCGTTCCTAACACGACCTAATATCAGTTCGAATCTCCAGTTAGAGATCAGCCAGCTTCTCAAAGACCTCGATGTCAGCCATCTGCAGCCTGAGCTGCGCTCAGCGCTCAATGACCTCAATTATCGAGCCGTGACGGATAGTCTGCTGCTCGAATTGCGCGACGCCATCTCGAGTCTTTTGCTCATTGACGATCAAATCAAGCCGACGCAGGTCAGCAGCAATGCGCCTTCTAACACGCCGACCACAGCCGATCTCGACAAACTTCTGACGCGACGCATCAGTACCTACGAAACTCTTTCGAGCGAAGTCAAACGAGCTCTGCGTACGGCTCAATTTTTCCATCTCCAGGTCGAGCAGGTCGGAGACGAACTGAGCACGATCGACTTGAGTCCGGCCATCGACATGCAATACAAGGCCTTGGAAATTTGCTTTCGCGAAAAGTTCGAATTCCCTTGCAGCGAAGTGATTCGGCAAGGCGTTCTGCAAAGAAAGCTGGATGTTATCGGGTATGCCCGTCCTATACCGTCAGCCATGGACGATTTCGAGAACTATATCGAAAGTCTGCCTATCATCAAAAGCATCCCATTTTTCAGCCGCTTTAAACTGCGCAAAATGCTCAGGGCTATCTGCCAGTATCGTCCCGGCAAGCGCTTCACTCTTGATGGTCTCAAGGCTTTTGCCATATTTTTTATCTGCTTTTCTCGCCAGGAATGCCGCTATGGTCTCGCCAAAGTCTTTCCGATCAATTCAATGAACAACGAGGAGCTCTTGAACTTTTGCAAGGAGCTCCATATTTTCCAAGATTTCCGTAATCGCGCCGCCCACGAAGGCTTTCATCCAGATGCCAGCCACAACCTGGAAAGCATCTGGCAAAGCACGGCGACCATTATTCAAGGCATGGAACGAATTGTCGAAGGTCTCGAGTACAGTCGACCAGCACCGGTAGTTCGCAAGATAGGCTGACATATGAGCGCAAGCCAAAAACCCAGCGTCCTGCTCCTGGTCGATTCCGACGAGGACGCAGCGATCTATCGAGCCGCCTTAGAGAGCAGTTTTGAGGTTTCTCGCATCGCTATCGACGCTGCAGCCCCTGTTATGATTCAACGCACTCATCCTTCGGTGGTTTTGATGGATTTCGCAGCAACCGACGCGGAAGGTCGCGAAAGTCCCTCGGAGCTCGCCTATCAACTGCGCGTCCATCCGAATCCGAAAACCTACACGGCGATCGTGTGTGTCGTAGAATCTTCCATTCTTTCTCTGCCAACAAGCGAAGACGCCTCGGATCGAGGTGTTGAAGTCTATTGCACCAGGCAGCAGGCGCGAGCCCAGCCGCGGGCCTTGATCAAGAGAGCTTTGCGAGTGCGCGCAACGATGCAAGAGCTCACCCTGTTGAATCGCCAGCACGCCGACGTCAGTGAACGCTTAAAAAAATTATCGCTGACCGATGATCTCACCGGCCTCTACAACATGCGATTTATGACGAGGCAGATGCAAAGCGAATTTCAGCGCGCAGAGCGCTATAGCAAAAATCTATCTCTGCTGGTGGTCAACATCGATCATTTCCGGCAATTTCAAGCCGCGACTGTTCCACTCGATCGTTCCCCATTAATTACCCAAATCGGCCAAGACATCGGCGACGCCGTACGCTTTGAAGTCGACTATGCGGCTCGCTCGGGGACTGACGAATTCGTTATATTGCTGCCTGAAACCCCGCTCGCTGGAGCGATCGTCGTCGCCGAGCGCTTGCGCTGTAAAGTCGCCCAAACGGCTGCATCCTTGGCCGACTCCGCGGCGCCCCTGACAGCGTCGGTTGGCATTGCCCACTATTGCGGCCCAGACCCCGCTGTCCGTTCGATCGCCGAACTATTTCGCTTGGCCGAAGAGAATGTACGAAAGGCCAAAGCAGCGGGCTGTGATCAAATCTTTTCCGCACCCCGCCTACTCTCGCCAGCGTCATTCTAGACCTACTAAAATTCTTCCCTTTTCTTCTTTCAACAGCGCTAAATTCACTTTCTTGACTTGGTCAGGAGAGGTAAGTTTATTGTTCGTCACAGCAAAAAGTGATACCACTCCCTAGAACGCGTCTCCACCCGGTTGTCCGGGAAAAGCTGGTCGATGACTCACTTGTTTAAGGAAGACTTTATGGAGCAAAAGGTTGCCCTCATTACGGGTGCCTCACGTGGTATTGGTAAAGCATGCGCCCAGGCCCTCGCTCAGCAGGGTTTTAAGGTCGCTATTCACTATCGCTCACAGGAACAGCAGGCTCGCGATGTCGCTGCTGCTTTACCAGGTGCAAAGATCTTTCAGGCCGATCTCGGTCATGAAGATCAGTGCAAAGAACTTGTCAAACAAGTGAAAGAAGCTTTCGGCCGCCTTGATGTGCTCGTGAACAACGCCGGCATGAGCGTCGATCAATTGATCACCTTTGCAAAACCGAGTGAATTTGATCAAGTTCTCGACGTCAATTTGAAGTCGACTTTCAATCTTTCCAAAGCAGCGTCGCGCGTCATGATCAAACAAAAGAGCGGCTGCATCATCAATATGAGTTCGGTCGTCGGGTATATGGGCAACGCGGGGCAGAGCATGTATGCAGCCTCCAAGGGTGCTATCACTGCTTTCACGAAAAGCATAGCGGCCGACCTGGCTTCGTTCGGAATCAGGGCCAATTGCGTTGCGCCTGGTTTCATCAAAACGGACATGACCGATGAGTTGCCGGCAGAAGCCCAGGCAGCTATCCTCAATAAAGTCCCTCTGAACCGACTCGGTACCCCAGAAGAAGTGGCTGCTTGCGTAGTCTTTCTTGCCTCGGATGGTGCGAGCTATATCACTGGCTCAACGATTCACGTCAACGGTGGGATGTACCCCAACTGAAGGAGATTCCACCGATGGAAATGGCGGCTACTTACATCCATGCGCTCGGGCACTTTCATCCCCCCACCATTTTGGGCAACGAATTTTTCGATGGCCTGGACATAGGATCGCAAGGCGATTGGGTCGAAGAAAGAACTGGAATTCGAGAAAGACGGAGCGTGTTGAGTCACGCTGATGTTCTCGCTTTGGCTTCTGGTCAGACGACTATGGAAGGCTTGCGCGCTGCAGGCCGGGTGATGTCGATCGCTGAAATGGCCGAACATGCCTGGGTTGTTCTCCGCGAACGCTATCCTGAATTGGAACCCACTCACATCGAAGCCCTCATCTGTGGAACATCGGTACCTGATTTCGATATTCCCGCTAACGCATCGACGATTTCTGCTCGACTGGGACTGCGCTGCCTTTCCTTCGATGCAAATTCAGCCTGCAGCTCTTTTGTTTTGGATCTTCACCTGGCGCGGAGTCTGATCGCATCGGGTGCCCATCGAAAGATTGCTCTATTCAACCCTGAGCGATACTCACTGCGCGTCAACTTTCGCGATCGCAACTCCTGTGTCCTCTTCGGTGATGGCTGTTCAACGGCTTTGGTCTCATCGGTACCACGCCCGGGCTCTCTCAAAGTGATCGATACTCTGATCATGTCGGATCCTTCAGGATATGATCTTGTTAAGATTCCTGATGGGGAGCATTTTTCTCAGAACGGTAAAGCCGTTCAGAAATTTGCCATTACCAAAACAATCGAAGCGACCGAACAGATCCTCGAGCGTAATCGACTGACTCCGGCTGATGTCAGCTATTTTACCGGCCACCAGGCGAATCTTCGCATGGTGACCTCGGCTGCTGATCGCTTGGGTCTCAGTGCCGACCGTCACCTACACAACGTGGCTTCGTTAGGCAACCAAGGGGCTGCCGGTGCACCGGCCGTGCTTTCGATGAACTGGGACCTGTTCAAAAAAGGGGATTTGATCGTCCTCGCGGTCGTCGGAAGTGGATTGACCTGGGGCTCAGCTCTGTTGCAAAAGATATGAGAGGAGGCCCTCCTGAGTCGGGAGCCTCGCTGCGCGTCTTTTCATGAAACGTGCATCTTTCGACCAAGAGGGTTTACCCATGCGTTTTGGACTATTCTTAGCCGTGTTCCTCACCTTTGGAACCTTTATCATGGCCTGTTCGACCACCCCGGAAACTGGTCGCCAGCAGCTCAATCTGGTCTCCGATGACCAGATGAACCAGATGGGCGAAGAAGCCTACAAGCAACTCCTCAGCGAATCCAAAATTTCAAAAAATCGTGAACTCAACGAACAGGTTCAGGCCATCGGCCGACGGATCGCGAAGGCCAGCGGCATCGATTATAATTGGGAATTTACCGTGATCGACGATCCCAAGACGGTCAATGCTTTCTGCTTGCCAGGCGGCAAAGTAGGGGTCTACACCGGCCTCATTCCTATCGCCGAAAATACCGCCGGTCTCGCGGCTGTTATAGGCCACGAAGTGGCTCACGCTGTGCTCCGCCATTCTTCAGAACGTATGAGTCAGGAAATGGTAACCCAGTTCGGTCTGGCCGTCGCTTCAATGAGTTTTGGTGATTCGAAGTATCGAGATCTCATCGCTGGAGCGATGGGCATCGGCGCCGTCTATGGCATCACCCTCCCGTTCAGTCGCTATCATGAAGCCGAGGCCGATCAAGTTGGACTCGAATACATGGCAAAGGCCGGCTACGACCCTCAGGAAGCGATTGCTCTCTGGTATCGCATGGGCGAAGAAGGTGGATCGCGTCCACCAGAATTTCTCTCAACTCACCCCGACCCGGTCAAGCGCGCTAAGGATCTGCAAAAGAAATTACCTGAGGCCTTGGCTCTTTATCGCACGAGTCCTTACAAGTCGGGAACGCAGAAGTTTGCTGTGGGTCATTGAAGAAGCGGAGCCGGTCGGCAAAACGAAGTATCTTTTTCCATGGCCTTCAATTGAGTATCTCTTTTTTAATGCGACGCTCAGTTGATGGGCCAGCTGATGGCTAGGCCTAGCAGTGGCAACACCATGCTTTCAAATGACTTGAGAGAGGTCGACGCCTTATCCCGCAAAATCCTCTCTTGCTCTTGTTCGGCTTCGCTTAAATTCACAGCATCGACTCTGCCGGGATCACTGGCCGACGGGTTCTTTACCACAATCGTCGTCTTAGTCCGCGAATGAGCCTTGAGAGGCACCGTCGCTCCTAAAAACCAAGCGATCAGTAAGCGATCCTCAAAAGCTGTAAATTGCTGCCCCATCGTCCCCCGCAGCAGGACCTGCTCCGTGCGACTCTGAACCCCGACTCCGATTGCGGTGTGACTCAAGGCTTCACCTTCCGCATCGACGAAGATCAATTGACTCTCAATCTTGCTTTTGACCGTTACAATACGATGTTCAATCCCGGCGCTCAAGAAAAAGGTCCCCGAAAAAGGAAAAATGATCCCACCCAAAGCTTCGTGTGGGCCAAAGTTCAGGTCGACGGGAATAGTGAACTGTGGGCTCTTGATGATAAAATCCTCACGCTTCAGCAAGGTTTTACTTTCCATCTCCACGTTCACTCGAAACGGTGTGACGAGAGCATAATGGGCCCAGAATCCGCCCCATGGGCTCGGGCGATAGAGAACACCCGCACTCCAGATTTCAGGGGCGCCTAATCCAAGAGAGAGACTCCAAGGATGTTCGTTGAAGCGATCTTGCAAAGGCGGAGAAGTTAAAATTCCTGCTCCCCCCAAGGGCCTGAGGTCCGCTTGCTTCTGTTCGGTCGGAGCAGCGGCCAGCAAAAGACTTTGATGCAGAAAACTGAGGGCTAGAAAAAAACCGCAAGACAAAACGGATCGATTCAAATGTTTAAAGGCCATTCTGTGCAGGCCGATCTGGAACATTGATTGGGGAGCCCTGCCTTGTCAGATCCTCAGGACTACGCGGCAATTCAATATGTCCTCGTTCCAAAATTGCACAGATCTTATCTTTCACGAGATCAATTTCAAAACTGCGGCTGTTCTCACCGGGGAGATTGAATTGTCTGGTTTCTATCACCGTGATGATCTGGCCAGATTCTAGATTCTGGAGAAGCGATATGCGGCGACTGACCTTGATGTCATCCCATGTATCATTGAGAAACCGGAGACCTTTCTTAAGAAATAGATGCTGAGAGCCATCGATGCGACCTTGATAGGCGAGGGACATGGCTGGCCTTGATCGCAGCTCTGCAATCATCTGGCTCTGATCGACCGGAACGCCCTCATGCGGATCGCTATTACTACCTACAGAAGCGTTCAGCGCGAAGAAGCGTCCACCCTGGGGACTTTCCTTGCGAGTAAAATTAAATTTAACCCCGAGCTCGTCCGCAGCCTGCCAGGCATCAGGCTCGCCCTTTTCGTGAATGACCTTCCACTCAACATCAGTCCCCATGGTGGTGACGTCTGCCGTTTCCTCAAAAATGGATTGGCCGTCGATATTGATGCCAAATTCAAAAAAAGCCAACTTGGTAATAGCGCTGAGTTGTCCGGGCAATTCCGGATTGAAAGCGGCCGCGTCGGTTACCTTGAGTCGCTGAAGAAAGGCGAGGTCGATGATACTGCGCAAATCACCGTATGCCCCCAGTTCAAAGATGTCGGTTTTCGGCATATCCATGCAATCACCTGGCTGCAGCTTGGCCCAAGGGCTTGTACTCTCTTCGCGCAAACTTTCTGCAGTGACAGCATCGCGGAAGTGTCGAAACCCGCTACGCGTTCGATTGCGGCCATCTTCGTGATAGAGCTTCAGTAAGGCGCTCACACCGTACTTTTTCAATTCGTCGAGGTGGTTCAAGTAGCCATCGAGGAGGTTTTTGGTATCTTGGAAGGGCAATTCCGCAAGGGAATGACGCGGTGCGATAGCTTCTTCGGAGGGTTTTTTGCTTTTGATGTTAACTTCGATGCGCGAGCAGGCTAGCAGCTGGAATCCGGCTGTCAAACTCAAGACAAAACGCGTTTCCATATAATGCCCCCGCGTAAAGATCAGGTTCGCTGGCATCGGCCCTTCGTTCAATACTCATGATATTGCAAGGATACGACCAAAGACAGACTGGTAAAGTATGCAGTTAAGCCTATATAAATATTGATCAAATCAGGGTAAGGAAAGAGAATTTTTGGGCCTTTCGTGCCTAAGCATCAGCCGTCGACTGCCAGTTAACCGAAACTCGAGAGATAAATAATCTTGAAGTGGCGCGCGATATACGACTTGAACACCTTGGGAAAGGTGAGCAAACTGATGATGGTTTTCGATCACGCACGACGGGGAGGCCTTCTTATGCGTCTATCTGCAATACCCGATTTCTTTAAAGAGCAGATCGAAGTCTTGTCGGTACCTGGTCCCATCTCTCTATCGCCTTTCACCTTTAGCCGAGAAATGTCGCGCGATAGCCTCGGCTACATGCAAAGCCTGATGCATGAATATGGGGATCTTGTTCGACTTCCTTTTCCTCTTAGACCAATTTTTCAAGTTACCGATCCCGACCTCATCGGCAAAGTGTTGATGGGCAGCGGCAAAACCAACATGAAGTCGATTGGCTATCGCCGGCTCAAGCCCGTCCTCGGCGAGGGTCTTCTGACCAGCGAAGGAACTCTTTGGCGTCAGCAACGGCGACTCGCGCATCCTATCTTCCATCAGAAAATGCTCGAAATCTTTGCCGGCACCATCTTAGATGAAGCAATCAAGATGGCGAACGACTGGGATGTTAAAATTAAAAACGAATCAACAGTCGACGTTTCGAGCGAAATGGCGAAATTAACCTTCACCATCATCGTCAAAACGCTGTTCAGCGTCGACGTTTCTGAAAAGGCAGCCGCTGTCCGCGAGGCGATGGCGGTTTTGCAGGAATATGCAAGCGTGCTCTTCTACAGCATCATACCTACACCACTAGCCTTGCCTACGCAGCAGAACGTCAAGATCAAGCACGCGATGAAAGTCATTGACGCGATCGTGTACGACATCATCGCCGAACACAAACGGTTCCCTGAGCGTTATAATGATCTCTTGTCGGCCTATATCGGCGCCAAAGACGAAGAGAATGGCGCCATCATGAGCGATCAACAGCTCCGCGATGAGGTTGTTACCTTAATGTTGGCCGGTCATGAGACGACGGCGTTCAGTCTATCGATGGCCCAAGATTTTCT
>CANJJY010000125.1 GCA_947474445.1 Oligoflexaceae bacterium | reverse complement strand
GGGACGGCGGCGATTGATCAATTGAATGACGCCGATGATGCGATAACTGATGTCGAACATCGGAATCGTCAGCATCGAGCGGCACTGATAGCCGGTTCTGAGATCGAAGGTTCTATCGTGCTTGGCGTGGTAGGGATTCTTATCGCGATCGGGATCGAGCTTATAAAGATCGGGGATATTGATCGATTGTTGGTAGAGGACCGCGCAGCCGACCATAGAGTCTTCACTGATGCGGATGACGAATTCTTCGAGCTCCTGATGAACCGTTTCGTTCTGCGTGACCTTGAAGACGATGCGGCTATCGGATTCCCTTTGATCGTTCCACTCGACGGTATAGATCGAACCCGCATCGGCGTTGGTGATCTCCCGGGCTTTCTGCAGAATCAAGGAGAGCAGCTTCTTCGTATCGCGCACGCCGTTCAATTCACGAGACACGCGCAGGACGTATTTGACGTTTTCGTTAGTTTCCTTGACATTCTTCTGTGTGCGATCGGCCTTTTGAAGCTGGCTCTGCAGGCGGAAGAAGTTGTTGACCGTCTGTACGAATTGATGCCCGCGAATGGGCAGGGACACCGAGCGAAAGTTGGCAAATTCGAGCTCGGGAGGCAGCTGAGCAGCGCTTTGATCGGTGCCGATGCAGATAAAGCAAAAGGAAGTATCCTGCGACTTCTTGGCAAAGGGGCTGACGCTGGCCTCGTTCTTCCAAATTGACTCGTCGAGAAAGACGAGGTTGATGTCTTCTTGCAGGAGACTGAATACGCCGTCCGCAGGCATTTCTAGGCGAAAGCTGCGCAAACCCGCGGCTTGACTGCAGAGACCAATCATCTCATTGAGACTCGTCAATTGCACGTCGAGCTGAGATTGCTCCTGAGGTCCAAGAGATATGTCGAGGGCATTCGAACTCATAGGCTCTCACCAGAATTCGCTTGTGAGGTCCACAGGCGAGCTGCTTTATAGTAGGGGCGAGGAATATCCCCGCGTCGAAAGGTAGACTCTCTCCTTTATCTTACCACCCATTGACAGTGCCTGCCAGAGTGCGGCCCCAATTTGTCGCGATGGTAGGGTCGGGATGCAAATACGAGGAATTTATGAATTTTGGTCTTATTTTGGATTTTGAAACAACCGGTATCGATCCTAATGAAGATAGCATCATTGAAATCGGTCTGCTCGAATTCGCCCTCCCTGATGACGGCCGTGAGCCGCAGATCCTCAATATGTACGGGGCGCTCGAGGACCCAGGTAAGCCTTTAAGCCCTGAAATACAAAAGCTCACCGGCCTCAACGATGAGCTCCTGCGTGGGCACAGGATCGGTTGGGATTTTGTTCGGGGAATTACGGAGCGCGCGGCGATTATCATTGCCCACAATGCCGATTTCGATCGAGGTTTTGCTGAGCGACGCCCCGAACTTGCCGGTCTCAGTTCCCATTGGGCTTGCAGCATGAAACATATCGATTGGGAAGGAAAAGGCTTTCGCACGCGGGCCCTCAACTATCTGGCGGCTGATCACGGCTTCGTCAATGCCTTCGCCCACCGCGCGCTGTTTGATTGTGCGACCACCTTTCGTCTCATTGCTCCGTATTTGCCCGAATTGATTCAGCGCAGCTACCTCAGGGAAGTCCGGATCGCAGCAGTCGCCGCACCTTTTGAAGTCAAAGATAAACTGCGGAGTAATCGCTACCGCTGGGATAATCAAAAGCGCGTGTGGTTCAAAGATGTGCTCGAAGACGCCTTGGATGGGGAAAGAGAATTTCTAAAAAGCGAAGTCTACCAAGGATTGCGGGATGCGCACGAGGAGCTTTGGATCGATGGTGCGGCAGCAGCAGCGCCGCAGTGAGGAGAAAGGCTCAAGGAGTACCTTGGCCCGGCTCTGGACGCATATAGCTATAGAGGCGGTCGAGATTCTGATTGTAGAAATCAAAGTACAGGGCATCGGGATCGACTCTGACGCTTAAAAAGCCATGGGTCGAGCGAGCGAAGAGGCTCCCCGAATCCTGTTTACGTACCGCATAGAGTTCGGCGCCACCCCCGCCGCTGATCATCTCATCCAGCTCGCAGAGCTGACCTCGTCGGTGTTCGAGCTGATGAGCATGGCCTGCGATGTAGATAGGAACCTTCTCGCAAAGCAGCGTTTCCAGCACCCGACTTTGAAAGGTGGTGTCCTGATATTTTTCGCTCGAACTCGATAGGGGGTGATGACCGACTACGATGCTGGTGCGACGATCGCGATGGGCGATCGCTTGCTTTAAGAAATCGAGCGTGCAGTACGAAGCGAGTCCGCAGACATCGAGGATATTCGTATCGAGCGCGACGATCTGAAGGCGCTGGCCAAACCTCACCTCATAGAAGCGATGCGGCATCACCCACCGCGGAGTTTGGCTATGGAAGGCCACTTCTGCCGCCGGATTTCCCTTGTAGTCATGGTTGCCGAGCAAGGCGTAGAAAGGGAGTCGACCGAGACAGGGCGTGCCGTATGGGCGAAGAAAAGCGCTTTGCCACTGCGGGTCTTCCGGGCTTTGCACGCCTTTTTGGTAGAAATTATCACCGAGCATCACCACGGCGATGGGCAGATGAGCTTCGCAGTATTTTTCCATTGCAGCGGCGACGGCCATCTGCGCTTCGCCTCCTGTCCCGGTATCGCCGACAAAGAGGATCTCAAATCGGTCGCCTACGGTTTGCTCGACCACGAGGTCTTGACCTTGCCAGCGCGGAGCGGGCCAGCGCCAGATATTAAAGGCGATCAGAGCGGTCAGGAGCAAAAATAAAACGAGGGTCAAAAAAGAGCGCATGCAGACTCGCCGATATGAGGGTCAAATTCCGGAGGGACCCTCAGAAGATACTCGGCTGCTTGGAAAAATCACTAGGAAGATTCTGATGAACGAATTCAGGCATCGATCGAGTCTCATTCAGACGATAGCCTGTATAGGTCGACATTACCTTTTTGACGTAATTTCGTGTCTCGGCATAAGGGATGAACTCGACGAAAGCATCGACGGGACAGTTCCGACACTCCCCCAACCACTTGTTGACCACGTTGGGGCCGGCATTGTAGGCGGCGACGGCTGGGATCGCATGGCCGCCGTAGTAATTCAGAAGGAGAGCGAGGTAGAGGCTCCCGTAGACGAGATTCATATCGCTGCTTTGCAGCTGGTCGAGGCGAAATTCTTTGTCATCCAGCATGCGCGCCAGGCGCACGGCGGTGTAGGGCATGATCTGCATGAGGCCTTGAGCACCAGCTGCCGAGAGGGCACGCGCGTTGAAGGCACTTTCAGAATGGACGATGCTCAGGACGAGAAAGGGATCGATTTCCATCGTCTTGGCGATCTCGAACACGTTCTTGACGAGGGGGAATTCATCGAGACGTTCGCGAAGAGGGGCAGCTTCGGCCCCTTCCCCAGGTGCCCGATACGCCGCAAGCATGGGCTTTGCGGCCAGTAGATTTTCCTCCGTGACCGGCTGCGATTCCGCATCACCGGAACCGGCGGCTGCCTCCGCGAGCTTCTGATTTTGTTTAGACGCCAGGGCGAGACCTTCGGCGAGAGCCGATTTCGCGAGAACTCCATAATATCCGGGGTTAGGACGCTCGAATAATCGGTGCAGCATCGGTTCGGCCTTTTCGACTTTACCGGCGCTCAACCACGCCTTAGCTTGCCAATAAAGGGCTGCATCGCTCTTGAATTCAAGCTCGTTGAACATACGATCGGGCTGTCGGCTCGCAAAGGTCTGGGCGTTTTCGGTCCGACCACTTGCCATCAGGTTCCAAAAATAATACCAGCGATACCGAGGGCCATCCTTTTTGTGCATCAGGGCCTGGTAGTGTTGGGCGGCGGCTGCGAAGTTCTGCGAACTCATATAGCTCTTGGCTTCTGACTCCTGAAACATCAGATCGCCGGCCGGGCGCGCGATGGGACTCTGATACTGAACTAAGGCTGCCGAGTGGTCGCCGCGTTCCGAGTAAATAAAGGCGATCCAGTTCTGAAGCTCCTGGCGCTTGGCGACCGGGGTTTCAGGCTTAGTAAGCTGAGTTTGGGCGAAAGCCAAAGCTTCCGGAAACAGCTGGAGGTGACAATAGATGCGAATCGTCTCGACGGCATCGAGAGCCAAGGCTGGTGCATCGGATTGTTTCCGTAGAGGGGTGGCCATCAGCTCGAGGACGCGTTGCTGCTGCGCTGGATCATGGGACGAATTGCGATAGACTTTTTTCAAGAGTCCGTAGGTAAAAGCATAGCGGGGTAAAGAAGCTTCAGCCCCTTTGCTATGCTCGAGCAATTGCTCCAGTGCCCACTTTGCTTCGTCGGTGACAGGATACTGATCGAGAAGTGACTCGAGTTGCTTGTAGTAATTGGGAGCGTCTTTCTTCTGCTGATAGATCGCAACGACCCGCTTGATAAAGCGGTCCTTGCGAATGAGGCGTGGATAGGCACTGTAGTATGTCTTGAAAGTCGTGAGATAATCGTCGTTGAGGCCCAGAGCATCGTTGGTGGCGAGCAGCATCTCAACGAGGGACAGGCGAATCGGTTCAGCTGGCTTGGCCTTCAGTTGAACTTCGAGCTCCCGCTTGGTGCCTTGATCGAGCAAGGCGGCCTGGCGAAAGCGAACCTTCATGTGCTCGATTTCTGAATCGTAGGCGCTCAGTTCAGGAGAGGTCGGATTCCTCAAGGCCTCGGCGATGCCAAGGTAATAGCGTGACAGGCGGTAATTGGTTTCCCAGTAATGGGCGGCGAGCATCAGGGATGCCTGCAAGCGCTTGGCTGGTTCCATATCGCTCCGCACCTGTTCGGCGAGGTTGGCCACGGCGCTGCGAGTCTTTTCTTCCTGCTGTTGCTTCAAGGTAAAAAGGGCTTTTTTCAGGGACGACTCAATCGCTTCGCCTCCGAAGAGGGGAAGACTCAGGGAACCTACTGATAAGAGTGCAAGAATCCTAACATAGCGCAACACAGTATTGCTCCAAGGAGATGAGAACCCAAAAGCTCATCGGAACGAGCAGCCGCAAACTTTAGCAGGTTCTAGAACAGCCAAGATTTTTAGGGAATTAGACTGAGATGAAAGTTTCTCTAGTTCAGTTTACGCTATTTCATTATTCCTTCGCAAAATGTTCTGTCGCCAGAATGCAACGAAATGATGGACGAAGATCTGGGGGGGGCAATTTGAATTTTCGGCTCCTTCTGCCGATAAGAGACCATGAGCTGGAGCGTTCGCGCTAGATTTTGGTTAGGGAAAGGGATTGCCGTGAAAAGATTCATAAAAATTTCGTCCAAAGTATACCTGACGTCTTTCCTCGGTCTGGGCCTGGGCGCGGTCGCTTGTTCGAAATCAGATGAAACAATTAATCATCGCGGTAAAAGTCTCGCCATCCGCGTGAACAACGAAGCGAATGATTTGAAGGTCGGCGTCATCGGCGAGGGATCGGGTACTCTGACCACCCTTGAGCTGCAAGAAACCAAGTCAGAGATCAGCGCCGACTTTTTCGCCAATATTGCGCTCGCCAGCAAGATTTCTGAAGACGAAATCATCGTGATGGGAAAAGACGGTAAGTCGTGGGTCTATAAATCCAGCGAAGATTCGGCCCCCGAATTGCTCGAACCAGTTACCACACCGCCTTCGGGCATGCTCTATACGCTGCCTTCGGGAAATTTTTGGATTGTGAGCGCCGAATCGATCGGTCGCAGAAAGCCCAGTACGGATGCGGCTGTCGTCAAAGCACTGAGTTTCTCCACTTCTGTCTTGCCGGGTAACAAAGAAAAGATGCGGGTTCTATACGCGGGCCCCACTGATTTGATTCTTCATCTCGATACGGACCTCGTCATACTCACGGTGTCGCCTGATCAGCAGATTTTAAACAATGCGATTTCCCTGGCGTCGATCACACCTAAACTCGATGGACCTATCGTCTCGGCGGGAAAAGGTTCTAATGGGTCGTTTTGGTTCGCGGCGGGTGAAAAGTTGATCATCTCAGAGCCCAGAGGGGTGACCTTTTCCTACACGGGCTATCATATGCCAACCAACGGCCATGCCGATTATAAGTCTTTGGCTATGTGGCTCGACACCTCTAAAAAAGGTGCTCTGGGTGATGTTTTGATGCTGCAGGCGGACAAGATCTGGTCTATCACCGGCGCGCCGGTGGCCCCAGTTTCGCCTTAAGCGCTCCGTGAGCCGTCGATCATGATAGGAGAAAAAGAGAGAGGGGAGAGCGAGAAGAAGATTTAAGCTTCGTCGACAGGGATCATGCCGGTAATTTGCTTAGTTTCGCGTCCGCCTACCTTGCCACTTTCAATCACGTAGATCACATTCTCAGGAGCCTTGCTGACTTTCAGCCGCTTCAAGGCGTTATCGATCAAGCCCTCTGGACTCGCTTGTCCGAGAGACTCAAACAGCTTGAGGTCATCTTGAGTGAACACCACGGTAGGATGTTTCCACCGAACGTGATGATTGGGTACTCCAGAATAACCCATAAAATACTTTGCCATCAATGGCCTCCAAGTAAATCAAGCCTTAGGGTGCGACTCGACAGCAATTATTGATCGACTCATGAATATAGAGACTTCATCTATCAGTCGGCTGCGCCCCGTATGGCCTCACACCTTATCTCTTGATTGATGAGACGCTCTATTATGTGAACGAGCAAACGAGAGGATTGGGGACGAAAGCCACTAAAACCTTAAGTCTACACCAGAAACTGGGCCATGATCTAGCTGGTCAAGGAGAATTATTAAGTCCTGGTGCCAAGCAGACTAGGCCGACCCCCGCACCAGCCGAATCAAGGTCAACTCAGGCTTAGTCCCAAACCGGAGAGGAGGTCCCCAGGTTCCTGTCCCGGCATTGACGTAGACCCACATCTTATCCTGCCGCGAGAGCCCTGCGACGTGGGGTGCATGCACCATGCGAACCGCGAGCGTCCAAGGGAAAAACTGCCCCGCATGCGTATGACCGGAGAGCTGCAGATGAAATCCACAAGGCGCTGCGGCGGCCGCAAGCTTAGGATTGTGCGCGAGCAGCAAGCGAAACATGTCCGGTCGATCGCTGGCGTCAGGACCAGCGGCCAAATCAGGGCGCGGATTCTCTGGTGGTTGAAACGATCGTGCCGCTGGATCTACCACGCCTCCGACTCGTATCGCCGCGCCTTTGTGATTGAGATCGACATAATCATTGAGCAGAACGCGAAAGCCCATGCCTCGAAAGTGATCGATCCAAGGTTTGGCTCCCGAATAATACTCGTGGTTACCCATAATCACATAGGCCCGATCGCGCGGCACCAGCTCAGCGAGCGGCGCGACGGTCGATGCGAGATGTTTGACCGAACCATCCACCAAGTCTCCGGTCAGCGCGATCATATCGCCGTCCAAACTGTTGGCCATCTCCACCACGCGCTTGACGTAACGCTCGCGGATAATCGAACTCGCGTGCAGATCACTGATCTGAACGATGCGATAGCCCTCGAGCGCAGGATGCAGATCGGCGATGGGAATATCGATCGTTTTGATGATGGGACCGCGCAGCGCCGCGATCAAGCCCACCGAAAGAGCGAAAAAAGATGCAGCGAGCACGACTTCGGTTCCTGGGTCGAGGAGGAGCTCCTGCCATCGCGACCATTCCATCGCGTTTGCGAGGATGAGCCAGAGATCACGAAAGAGCGTTAAAAAGAAAATAAAGTTGAGCCACCCCATGCTGAGATAAGCTGCAAAGTGAATGACCTCATCGACTCCCGTCTGTTCGCCTTTATCAGCGCCCCAGTAGCGAAAAGGTACGATCCAGATGCAGAGGAAGGGAAGGGCGAGCGCGGCGCGACCGCCGCTGCTGCTGGTAAGGCTGATGGCCAGATAGGTGTAAGCAAGAACCAGAATGAGGCTGAGAGCCAAAATAAAGGGATTAAAAAAACGCCGCATCGCGTAGTTGCCTTTCTCTGAGGAACTGCCCTGATCGCCTCAATGCGTCCAGTGTTCCTCGGCCCATTCTCGCCTATTGCACCCGGAGACGACAGATTTTAATTGTCTTCCCTCGAGTCAGCGGCCGACGAGCATGGGCTCGCAAGGCAAGGCGCGTCACTTGGTCATGTTAGCTTTTTTGTCCTGCAACTTTTTAATCCTGTCGTCTATGTTGGCCTCCTTACGATCCTCGCGTTCGCTCTTCATTTGTTTTCTGCAGGCTTGCAGTGCTTCTTTGGTGGTGGCTGCCGCCACGCAGGCTTTACCTTTTTCCAACTCGGCGATCCGTGCGGACATTTCGTCGATTTGCATTTTCTTATGCGCCTCGAGATCTCCCTCGACGCTGAATGCAGATGCAGACGTCCACAGCAGAAAAGATATCGCTAATAATTTCATTCTAACTCCGCGGGAATTGATTGTTTAAAAAAAGGCGCTCTATCATATGGTGCCATTTTACGGGCGTGGGCGAAACTCAAAATCTGTGGTATGAGTTGCCTTTTACACAAGGAGATACCCTTGGATATTTATCACCTGCTGTTTAACGCCGTCAGCTTCATTCCTGGACCTCTTTGGATGGCGCTCTGGCTCGTTCCACAGAGCCGTCTTCTCCACCGCATCATCGATGCCATCATCATCTTGTTTTGCGCCGGCTACACTCTCCTCGTCCTCCCCGATCTTCCCCAGATTCTGCCGCTCATCGCCAAGCCCACGCCGGAAGCTCTGGCGGCTGTGTTTGGAACCGTACCCGCGGTGTCTCTGGCTTGGACGCACTTTGTCATCGGCGATCTCTGGGTGGGGCGTTGGATCGCTGTGGATAGCTCGAAGGAAGGCTTTGCAAAATGGGCTCGGCTTCCCATCCTCTTGCTCACCCTGTTCTTTGGGCCGATGGGTTTTCTGTTTTATATTCTCGTGCGGTCCATCGTTCGCAAAAAAAATCCTTTGATGTTTTCGGATTCAACGAAATTGTCTTGAGAAGGCTCGTAAGAGCGCTCCTCAAGACGTTTCACATCCAGACTATAGAAAATTGCCTCTTACTTGATGAGACAATCATCCATCTGCAGGGGATTGGCGAACATGCAACCGACCGTCACCAGAAAATCTCCAAGAACTGGCGCGATGGTCTGAACTTCGGGCTTACTCAACTCTAAAGCCTCGGCGAGCAGCGTATTGAACTCATCGCGCTTGATAAAACCCGTCCCCGTTCGCAGAGGCGACCAGCTGCTTTTAAAAGGTTCAAGCGTCAAGAGGTCGGTGAGGGCGGCATCGCTGATGCCGAGTTCTTCCCGCACATCGATTTTAGTCAGAGCTCGGTTGTAGTAGCGAAAGGCGTTGTTAACCGGATCAGGAAGATTGGGATCGACGCCCAGCTCTTTGGTGGCGCGTATATAGAGGGCATTATCTTTGTCCATCGTGGCCTTAAAAACCGCAGCATCCGGGTAAAGATCGGTCGCCGCGGTCAACTCTTCGCGCGAGAAGCCGACGGAACCAGCCTGAAGAAAAGGCCTGATTTCATCCTTCTTATATAGAAGACCCTGATTGTGGCAGCTCATACAGGACATGCCGTTGACGATCGCCGAGAGGAATTCAGCCGGGGCATTCGACTGCTTGACAATACTGGTCGGACCCTTGTCCAGAGCCGTACCAGCCGCATTGAGGAGATAAAATCCAAAGAGACCGTTCGGCAGTTGAAAGATCGCTTCTCCCCCATCATGAGCGAAGGCCTTGGCATCCTGTCCTATACCCGCTGGGCCCAGAGGCAGCGCAAAGATATTGCCTTTGTTTTCACTGCTCGCAAAATCATAGCTCAACCAGAAGCTGAGACCGTTCTTCTGCGTATGTCTCTCGATCATCCGGTTCTGGGTCGAGACGTTCGAGTTTTTGAAGCCGCTGCGGATGACCTTCTTATCGACGATATTTTGGATGAGGTTAATGCCGAGCTGAGCGGTGAGCTCTCCTTCGGTAGCGCCGAGCTCCAACAGCCGCGCATAGGGGATTGGCAGCGATGCCGTAGCGGCAAACCAATCGAGACGCAGGAGGTAGGTATCGACGCCGATCTCTTGCTTATTAAACAGATGATCGTCGGCGACGCGACGGCTGGCCGTGTTGCTGCCGATCGCCACGAGATTCTGTGCAAAGGGGTAAAAGTCCTTTACCACGGCATCAAAAATCGCCGCATTGATCCCGAGATCGTCCAGGTTAAGTCGATAAACTAGTTTTTGGGCATCGATCGGCACAGCCGCGACGATCTGCGGTGATTTCGAGAGATAGTTGATTGTCTTCTTGAACGCGAGACGCAGGAGATTCAAGCTTTCTGGCGTGTTGTTGAGATTGTTTTGAACATGCAGACTGAAGTAGCGCATGCTTTTGGCTTGACCCGCTGCGACTTGATTCTCTAAATCCGTGCGGATCAAAGCGATGACCTGACTTTCGAGCAGAGGCTTGTTGGTCGTCACGGCCATGCCAGCGATCCACTTCCGGAGGATCTCCGTTTCTTCGGCTTTCAAGGACCCATTGGGTGGCATATTGCCGGTTGGAGCCAGCTTTTTGAACAAAAGCGAGGTTTCGGGAGAACCTGGGATAATGTAGCGGTGGCTGGCGATCATGTCCTCGACGTTATTGATCGTTGCAAAGTTACCTTGAGGATTGGTCGCATTGTGGCACGCGGCGCAGGCGCGATTCAGGATCTCAAGAGCTTGCGCTCG
>CANJJY010000124.1 GCA_947474445.1 Oligoflexaceae bacterium | reverse complement strand
CGTCAGCTGGGCCGCTGGATTACCATAGGCAGCCGAACCGCTGAGAACCGTGTTGGCCGCTGGCAGAGTCAGCGTCCCCGACAGTCCCGTGCCGCTCACACCATACTGAGTGCTACTGAGCACTTTGCCAACTGCCGGAAGCGTGATGTTACCCGCTACGCCTGCTAGCGTCTGTCCAGAGACAATCTTGCTCGCAGCTCCGCTCTGGACTCCCGCCACGAAGTTCGTTCCATCCACGAGACAGTTATCGGCTCCGTCGGTAGTACAATTGGCAGGCGCACCTACGAGAGTACCTGTGATGCCAAAGATACTAATGGCATCTTTAATCTCTGAAGAAATCAGATCGCTATCTCCTCCGACAACAAACTGCCGATAGAGCGTGTTCGCAGCGTTAATCGTCTGATTGCTCACCCCTGGCGTGATCGTGCCACCATCGGCGATTGTGCCTATGTAGCGATTGCCGGCGCTATCAAAGAATTCGTAGAGTCCCGTTCCAACGGCTGGGCCAAAGGCCACCAGATCGCTCGTCCCATCGGCGCCGCTCAAAGGATGAGCAGCCGAGGGATAGGCCCCTAGTTGCCCGGCGATGCTTACGCCGCTTTTGATGTTGGCAGCCGTCAGCTGACTGAGGTCAGCCGCCTTGTAAGCCGGGTTCGTGATGCAGGCGATCGCTGCGTTCGCCGCACAATCGGCGAGCAAGCCACTTAACCCGCCCACCGTATCGCTGGCACGCACACTGGAAGCAGCCGGCAAATCCGGTATGTAATTGGGCACAAAAGAAGCGCTGGGATCGCCATAGGCTGCACTCGCAGTGAGAACTGCTGAAGGTGAAGGTAAGCTCAGTGTCCCGATCCAAGGCGCAGATTCGGGCCCGTAACTCGTTCCTGCCAGCACTTTGCCAACGGCCGGTAGACTCGTCGTGCCCGTGATCCCGGCGACCGTCTGCGGCGAGAGGACCTTGGCCGAAAGACCCGTAAGCGCGATAGCTGCCATCGTGGGTCCAATTAATCGGCAGTTCTTTTCGCCATCTTCGCTGCAGTTCTTCACACTGATTGCCAACTCACCTGTGCCCTTGATGCCTGCGATTTCTTGGCCGGCAACAATATCGTTCGCCGAAAGCATACCTGGAGTGATCGAGAGACTACAGATACGGGTTCCGGTCTGGATCGTGCCGCTATCTTCATAGTAGGTCTGACCCTGACAGACTAAAGAGGGGGCTCCTGAGTAGTATGGGACTCCTTCGGCTCCAAGACGAAAGATCTGTTTGGGAGTCAGATGTAAAGAGGCGCGAGAGATCGCGACCGATATAAGGCCGGGTTCGCCTTCGGGGAGGATAAAGCTCAGCTCCCCGCTCTCTTCAAGCGCACTGACGACAGTTGCACTCTTGATCTCGATCTTCATGTCAGGCGTGAAATTTTTCCCCTTCAGAAAGACCTGGCTGCCACCCTTGGCGCTGAGTGGACGGATACTCTCGACACTAGGACAGTCGGCCTCGCCCTGGAGGCAAGTCGACTCTTGCCTCTCATTTTTCAGTTTTATCTTCAGTTGGTCAGAGCAGCCAGCGCAAATCCAAGCCATCGCTCCGAGCAGGAGACTAAAGCGGATCAAGGTGGAATGACTTAAGTACATGATGCCCATTCCTTGAAGGAGGTTCTTGACCGTCGTCTCATAGAGCTAAGGTCGGAGTAGGGTAGTTCAAGCTTGAGGCTTTTCTTAACGCGGACTAATGAGATTAACGATTGTCGATATTTAGTGCTTCTCATCCGCATGCCTTTTTTCGCAAAAATTCTTTGTAGCACCCCCCCTCCATTGTAAGTGTATGTTATTGTGGTATTTTATTAAATTATCAGCTTGTCTCTCAAGGAGCTGGTGGATAGCACCGAAGAAGCTTTTGATGAGTATGAGACAAGCACATGGCCCGTGGTACGGCAAAGGGAGAGTTAAAGACCATGCGTAAGATTGTGCGCTTCAAGGGAAGTCGCTGGAGTGGCCCACTGGCCGCTGGGCTCTCGCTTTGTCTGGCGAACGCCCCTCACTCTTTTGCGCAAGACCGAGACATTGCTCTAGAGGGCTCTTATCCCGTCTACACGGGGAATGCCGCTCTTCTTTGTAGGGACGTGATCTTCTATGACGTAAATGGCCAAGAGGCACGCGGTACGATGGATTGCGAGTCGACGAAAGCCCTTAAGCCCGAGAATCTTCGAGCTGGCAAGGATGTAGCAGGTGTTAAGGGAGCTGCCTCTTTTAAGGATACAATCTCTGTCTGTCAAAGCGATGGTGAGACAGGCTGTATACTTGCCAGCGAGAGTTTCGCTGCGGTTACTCTCCTTGGGCTCGAAGCCAAAATTATAAAGGGCCAGAGTGCGGCAGGCGTCAGCGGCCAGGTCAATCTACCAGCCATCGGTAAAACCGTAAGTACGATAAGCTATGGTCCACAAGCATCGCCCCTGCAGGGTACCTTGAGCCTGCCGGCTCCAAACTTAGTCCGCGCGGGGACAGCCTCCTATGGTGATCCGAGTTCTCCCCTGACGCCGAGCTACGCGCCCGACTTTCCCTCAGTTGCAAACGTTCTAGCGAGCGATACGGTTGATGGAGTGAGTGGAACTCTCATCGATTGCGCGGTCAACGGCGCCGTCGACTGCATAGCCAACAACAGTTATAAGGCAGCAGACCTCAGTCAGCTGATGGCTGGCAACATCAAAAGCGGTGTAAGCATCGCCGGGCAACTAGGGGCCTATCCCTCGGCTGCTCATCCTTTGAGCGGCGCCGATGGGACGAGCGATCTGGTGGCCTTTGGCCTAGCCGCTGGAACGGGACTCTACGAATTCTTTGATAGCGCCGGCAATCGCTACACGGGAACAATCGCCGATGGTGGCACGATCACACCAGGGGTGAGCAATCAGACAATTAACGCGGCGAGCAGTCTCTATCGCCGGCTTATCGTCGCTGGTGATTCGGATCTTGCGGCGCTTAATATCCAGACGGGGACGCAGCTTTTTGGTGTAACGGGTGCCTTTACAACTTCACCATCGACTTGCAACAGCGATGGTGCTGCCAGTTGTCTGATCGATGGAACAAACTACAAGGCTATGGTTCTCGCCGGAGCAGTAGATAAGATACTCAGCTCACAAACATTGGGAGGCGTCACGGGCAACGTCACTCTGCCGGCAGTGGGCAAAGTGCTCAGTAGCACTCAGTATGGTGTGAGCGGCACGGGTCTGTCGGGGACGCTGACTCTGCCAGCGGCCAACACGGTTCTCAGCGGTTCGGCTGCCTATGGTAATCCAGCGGCCCAGCTGACGCCCAGCTATAGTCCAGATTTTCCTCTTGCCCTAAATGTGCGCGCGAGCGATACGGTCAACGGCGCGGCGGGTACGCTCGATGATTGCTCAGCCGGCAATCAGTCGGGTTGTGTGACGACGCTCACCTACAAATCGATGAACCTTTCGAGCGCGGGTACCGATACGGGACTTAGCAGCGCTAACTTTAACGCAACGATCAGAACAGCAGGTAGCTTTGAGTTCTGGGATGCCGCCGGCGCCCGGCATACTGTGGCGGCCGACACTGACTTGACTGCCGCCAAGATTTTGAGCGGGGAGACCATCTTTGGAGTCACAGGCTCTGTCACGACGTTACCAGCCAACTGCGGGGCGAATGGCTCGCAATCGTGTGTGGCAACGGGCAGCTATTTTGCAGCGACAGCTTGCGGTGCCAACGGCTCAAACTGCTTTGTTCCCTCGTATATAGCTACGACTCAGCCCCTGAAAGCGATCAGCTACGATGCCATCGATGCCGGCCAGGCATCGATCCACACGTCGCTCACGCTCGCTGGCATCCAAGGAACGCTGCCCACCTGCGCGACTGGCAATACGGTGGGATGTTTGACAACGGCGACTTATAAATCGATGGACCTCAGCAGCGCGGGCTCGGCGACGGGACTCACCTCATCTAATTTCAATGCGACTCTCGCTACGGCGGCTAATTTTGAATTCTGGGACGCTGCAGGCGCCCGCTATCAGGTCGCAGGCAATAGCAGCCTGAGCGCCGCAAATGTGAAAAATGGCGTTTCGCTCTTTGGTGTCTCGGGGAATTACCCTTCTGCGACTTATCCCCTAGCGAGTGATACGGCTGCGACTGATCTCACTCTCTTTGCGACTCAGCTCACGACCGACGGTGCCTTTGAGTTCTTCGATAGCGCAGGAGCCAAATACTCAGGCAGCGGAGACAGTGATCTCGTCGCTGCGAAAATTAAAAATGCCGTTGCTCTCGAAAACTTCGGCATCGCTGGAACCTTCACCTATAACTGCCCAACGGGCTGGATCAAAGTCCCAGGGGACAGCGACTATGGGACTAATGATTTTTGCGTGATGAGGTACGAGGCTAAAAATGATGGTTCCAATAACGCCGTTTCCCAGGCCGCCAACCCTCCCTGGGACTCCATTACACAAACAGCATCCATCACCAACTGTCGTGCCCTCGGCACAGGCTACGACCTCATCAGCAACGCCCAGTGGATGACCATTGGATCAAATGTCGCGGCCATCAATGGCAATTGGACAGGAAGTACCGTCGGGAGTGGTTCTTTCTTCGCAGGTCACGTCGACAATAATCCTACCCAATCTTGCGCGGCGTCAAGCAACGACAGCCTTTTTTATGTAGAAACGGATTGTACCAATGTGAGCTCAGGCGATAGTGCGGAACAAAGGCGAACCCTTACCCTCTCAAATAACGCCGTGATGTGGGACCTTTCCGGCAACGTGTCCGAATGGGTCAATTATATCAACATCGGGGACAAGCCAGGTGCTACGGCAGCATTCTATGAATACACGGCTGTTACCGGCACGACAACGACTGCGCTCAAAGATCTCATCCCCACACACGCTGTCAAAGCGTTTTGGTCCGACACCTGGAGCTCAGCAAAATATATTGGGCAATTTTTTCCGGGTACCGACGGTTCCGGTGGAGGTCTCCGCCGCGGGGGTAGCTGGAGCAATGGATCGGCAGGCGGAGTTTTCGGCGCTTTTTTGAATGTAGCCCCATCGGTTTCGGCCACGGCCTTTGGCTTTCGCTGCAGTTTGGCGGCTCCGAATCCATGATCTTCAGTCGTTTGATCATCGGGAATAGGTCATTTTCAAATTAAAAATGACACGTCCTGCATAACCCCTGCATTGAATTCTTGTGACTACCGCTGGTAGCCAAAGCAAATTTAATTGGCGCTAAACATTGCAACAGATGATTTGAACATGTTTTTTAAAACATAAAATTAATTATGGCTGTGAAACCAGCCCAATGTTAAGGATTGTCAGGTAAGGGAAGAAGTACCTTAGTCCCTTCGCGGATTTCGCCGATGCCTTTGACCAAAAGGCTCTCAAAGATTGATATATCCCCCCAACTCTCGACATGCTGCAAGAGTCCCAGGCCCTTTCTGTCGTCAAAAGGAATCACGAATTGTTCGCTGGATCTATCTATTGCAAGGATTTGATTAGCCGTGATAGCGTGCACAAGCCTAGCCACCAGAAAAAACTGCCCCTTCGCCCTAAGAACTATTCCCGTGTAGCCAAGATTTTCTACTAACCAAGTATGGATTCCAGCTGCGCTGCGGTCTCGCGGTCCGCGACCTTTGAAAGCGCGGATTGCTGGTCGTCCCTGATCTTCATAGTAGATACCCCAGCGTCCATCTTCGCGACTTTCAAGGATTACGGTGTCGGCATGCGTCGTCACAAACCAGCTTTGGATGAGTCTTTCTCGGCTATCAGGTGGCGACGCTGCCATTTGCTTGTTCACGTTGTCGAGGTTGATCTGCGTGCTAAAGTTCACTTCACTAGGCTCGACCAATTCGAGAAATCCTAGTGAATTGAATGCCGAACTATCCACCTCTATGAGCTTGGGATCTTCCGCTTCGCCTTTGACGCTCATGAAGAGGATACGCTGAGGATAAATGCCTTTCAACATCTGAGCATCTTGAGCGCTTAAAAACCACTCCTTAGCACGCGAGCTGTCAGCCAATCCCTGCGTGCATAGTAGACCGTGAAGCAAGACCGTTAGACATCCAAGCATTGCCTTTACCATGTGAGAGTCACTCCTGCACCAGCGTAGATGAGAAGATAGGAGACTTTCGTTAGCTCTGCCGAAAAAGATCCGGTACGAATGTCTGGAGCATCGTTAGTTCGATAGGTCAGCGATTCAATCATGGTAAAGGTCAAAAGATTGATTTTCCAAGCATCTCCATCGTCGAGGGCAAACCAGTAGATATCGATGCCGCCGCGCAGAGAGTCAATGACTGATTTAGGCTCGGGTCCTATGGCTACATGCCCAGCGTGATTGTACGCTGTCCAAAGTCGCAGGCTCAAGCTATCGTTTGCATACGAGGTTCCGACTTCCAATCCGAGGTCAAGCACATGCCGCGCTTTGAAGTCAGCCAGGACAATGATACCCGATCCCATGGCTTCAACGGGCTGTTTACTATCGATGGACATTATACCCACGCGCGGCACGAAGTCGATTCTTTGTATCAGGTTACCTAAGAGCTCTAGTTCGGATAAAGCGAGCGACCATCCCAAAGAAGTTCGATTCCATGTAAAGTAATTGCTCTGGCCTTTCGAATTAGCGTCGACACGTGGGACATAGTCCCAAAACCAACGAGCCCCAGCAGCAGGCCCCTCGTTGACTTCGGCGATCAATCCATAGAGTCGGGCCTGGGAGATAGCAGTGTCGCCGCGAATGAGAGGTATCCCCATGCGAAAGCCTATTGCGCTGGCGCGAGTGAAACCTGTGATAAAATTGACAAGTCCTCCGATCCCATTGCGTTTCATGAGCTCGCGTAAGGTGGCGAGCGCACCGCTCTCGCCCTCGACTCGCCCCTTTCCTGTGTGAATAAAATATCTTCCGTTCGTATGAACCAAACCTTTATGAAGTCGCAGTTGATAGGTTCGCACGGCAGTATCGCTGTCGCTGCCTCCGCCAGCAAAGCCTATCACCCGTGGAACCCAACGATGAGGATTTGATGTCAAACTGAGTTCATAAATTGTCAAATCGACCTGAGAAGAGTAATTGGCAACCGGTAGTGACACTGTCTCCTGCCCAGGCTGCAATTTGATCTGACTCATCATCGGCATATGCTCGCGCAGGGCGAGAGCAAGTGTCTTGCTCACATTTGGCTCAGCAAGTGTCGGTATGAATTTTTCGGAGGAAGAGAATTTGAAGCTGACTTCGAGGTGGGACTGGTCGTCGCTTAGGTAGTAAAGATCGATCGTCGCTCTGTCATCGCGATCGACGACGACAAGGACCCATTGGGGGCCAGTACGAGATTTAATGAACTCTTTATCGCTTCCGACTGATTTGTCATGGCAATTTACGTGATCAAATACTCCTGCTCCTGGATTTTCAGCTCGAACGAGCAGCTGCTCGGAAAGGGCTCGGCAGACCGTAATCCAATTTTCTTGATGGGATTTTTTGTTAGTGATGAAGTTCCGGACCGATCCAATTAGCTGGCCGGCTGTATTCACTCCCTTTCGCAGACCTGCTTTGGCCTTATCCTGTACTGAAATGGGCGATTCTGTGCTTGCATTTGAATTAGGTTCCCGCTGAGTCTCCATGACTATTTCAAGATCCATGCTGAAAGCGTTCGGTGGGCTGTGCAACTGAGCAGCGAGCGCGTTACCCACATTCGCTGAGAAAGAAATACAAAGAATAATAAATGGGTAAATATGGAGACCTGCCATCCCTCTGAATTTAATCATCGCTTCGAACCGTAAAAGAACTGGCGGAGCTTCTTTGCGTGGATCCTGAGTCTGCGTCACATGCGACGGACCAGTAATAGGTACCCTCGTTATCGAGTTCGACTTCTGTCGAGGGTTTCGCGGCCTCCAGAGTCTGGAGCAATCGATCAAAGCTTTTGCTTTGGGAAATTTTAATTTGGTAGGAGTTGCAGGACGCTTGCTGCTGCCATCGAAAACGCACCTTAAATGAGAGAAGGCTTGAACCGCTTTTCGGCTCAATCAGTTCAATAGTCTGCGGCAGAGCGGTAATTGCAAACGATTGAACTGGAGTCCACTCACTAAATGAGCCATCTGATCCGAACGAACGGATGCGCCAGTAGATCTCTTTTCCCTTTGGGATAAAATTTAATTTCTCATCGAAGATAGTTCTATTTTCCGAATTACTGAGTGCCTCGTTGGAGGCAATCTGTAACTGTATAGCCTCAGCATTGAGGGGGCGTTTCCATCTTAAGGTTACGGATTCGCCTTCGAGAAGAAAGAGAATTTCTCCGTTGCGGGGCAGCAGTACTTCAGGCACTTCCTGGATCACGCCCTTCGCCTTCGGAAGAGCAAAGAGAATGTTATCGGCTACAGTCTCGGCCAGAGGGCGAGTGGGCTCCGCGATACTGGTTTCAAAAGTGCTGAGCAAAGGAATTGCGAAACGCTTTTTGGCAGCCAAACTGATGCTCGTTGAGGGCAGCGCTGGTGGACTTGTAGCTTCATAAGCTACAACCGTGATTTTTTGGATCTGCGAAAACACCAGGGGCGAGTCTGCGCTTTGTCGGGTGCCTACTTTCCAGAAAAAGTCTCCGGGATTTAGTTTAAAGATATTAAGCATCTTCGTGTCGACACTTAACGTCATATAAGCTGGCTTGAATTTGGGGCTGCGCGCGAGTTTGAACTGAGTGAAGGAGCCTGGGTAAGGTGATTCCCATTGGAACATGACTCTATCGTTCTTCTGGCTTGCGCTCAGGACTTGAACGCGTGGCGTAATCAAGAAATGACGTTTTTCACTGCTTGCCAGTAACTGACCGTTCTTATCCACTACGCTTATCTGCCAACACGCAGGACCCGCATAGCCGGTGTTCCAAAGGTAGGGCGTCTCTGCATGCGACTGCTCAAATAGAGTTTCCGTCGGAGCAAACATACAGTTTTTGGCGACTCTGAGCTTGAACTGCACCCCGTCTAATTGAGTTTTCCACACGAATCGGACAGTCGCCTTCCCCTTGTTCTGAAACCAATAGCCGTCCTCGATCGGATGCCTGAGTTCGAGTCTAGCTTCAGTTGACCGTGGAATTGTATTGGGAGATCCATATAGCGTCTTCTCTAAAACGGGCGGAGCTAGCAGAGGAAGTAAAGTACAGCAGTTCGCAAGAGGCCATAATATCAGGCGCTTGGCACGTGAAGGCATCTGATCTTCCACCTACGATAGAGATTGGTTTCATTATAATCTAGAAAATCGAAAGGTAACACCGTGCATTTTCGCGAACAAATAGCTTTTCTATTGAACGAATGCTTATATTCGCCAACAGTTTCCAGTTCTGGTGATCGTCAGAGTGGATTACAATCGTCTTTCCTTTGATGCGAAAGATCGTTCCTTTGATTGTCTAGTCAGTAGTAGTTTTGAGTTGAACTCGGTCGCCTATATCAAAATTTGCGATAGCCGGAGTACCTTTTGCCTACCTATCGCCTTTACATAATCAACTGGCCTATTATTCAGGTCGATGAGTTCTTCAAGCTTATACTTAGTAATTCATCGCTCTGCCCCGACTAGACGTAGAACCGGCCACTGCGCATCAGTTTCAGCCCTGGCATAATCGCAAAACAGTTGTTTATGGTTTTCTCCGAAAAGTGGGGTGTTTTCAATCTGACGATCAGCCTTCCGCCCGCAAGTTTTGAAGCGGTATTCAGCTCGAGCGAAGTCTGGATCGAGGTGACCGATTCTACTTCGGGTAAGATCTATCCGCGGCAGCGCTTTGGTGCAGTTCCCTTCGCCTTTAAGGTTCCGACCGATGGAACCACTCTCGGCTATGATGCGAGCGGTCAGATGCAGGTTAAAGGACTTGGACCCGGCGCTCTACCCTCAGGCACTCCCGGCGATGGGCAAGTGCTCAAGTGGCGAAATGGAACGGGCTGGGAGTGGGGCGCGGATAATACCGGGGGCATTGCGGTCGGCTCAGTGGATGCGACAGCTATCTTGGACGGTTCACTCAGTAACGTGGACATCGCGGCGAACGCGGCGATCGATCCCAATAAAGTCAGCGGCCTCATAGCAAGTCTTGCAGCCAAAGAGCCAGCGATCGCGGCAGGATCCAGCAGCCAGTATCTGCGCGGTGATAAGTCTTGGGCGACTCTCGATACGAGCACCATTCCCGAAAACGTAAACCTCTACTTCACTGATGCTAGAGCTCGAGCTGCGCTGAGTGCCAACGCTCCTTTGAGCTATAATAGCGGCACGGGCCAGGTGTCAATCACCGCGGCGAGCGGGGTCTCCGCCGGCACGATCAGCGCCGCGGATTATCTGAGCTTTAGCAATAAGCAGGCGGCTATCACCGCCGCCAGTACCGTCAACGCAGGGACCGTCTCGACAGCCTTGCAAAAGGGCCTGGAGATTCAACCTTTCGGCACCAACGCCGGTGAAAACGGCGAGCTCCGTTTTCTCGAGCAAGGGGTTTCTGGTGCGAATTATGTTGGCTTCAAAGCTCCTGACTCCGTTGCAGGGGATACGATCTACGTCTTGCCACCGAGCGATGGTTCCATCGGTCAATTCCTCTCGACCGATGGCAGCGGGCGCCTCGCTTGGGGTTCTGTGAGTGGGGCATCGGGCGGAACCGTGACCAGCATTGCGGCCGGTACGGGTATGAGCGGCGGCACGATCACAGGTTCGGGAACGATT
>CANJJY010000123.1 GCA_947474445.1 Oligoflexaceae bacterium | reverse complement strand
GAGTCAAAGTAATTTCCTGCTAGTCATTCCTTCAATACAAAAGTATGGTAACGTTTTCGCCTTTTCCGGTAAAGGATGCCCTTATGTTTCTCGATCGTCAGACGTCTAGTAGCCTTCCCGTCGTGTCTGAGAGTGAGGTCTTGTTTGTCAAAGGTGCAGAAGAGCATAATCTCAAGCATGTAACTGTGTCTCTGCCGAAGAAAAAACTGGTCGTTTTCACCGGCGTGTCGGGTTCGGGCAAATCGAGTTTAGCCTTCGACACGATTTTTGCCGAGGGTCAGCGCCGTTATGTTGAGTCTTTATCCTCGTATGCGCGGCAATTTCTCGGTCAGATGGATAAGCCGCGCTATGAATCGATCCGCGGCTTAGCCCCGACTATTTCCATCGAGCAAAAGTCGGCGAGTAAGAACCCGCGATCGACGGTAGGCACCATCACCGAGGTTTTCGATTACCTGCGCGTACTCTATGCGCGGATAGGCGTTCAATACTGTTATAAATGCGGCAAGAAAGTGGGACGCGGCGATGCGGCGAGCATGGTGCAGCAGATCCAGGACATGCCGGCTGACAGCAAGATTTTGATTCTCGCGCCCGTCATCGAGCATCGCAAGGGAACCCACAAGGATGTCCTCGAAGGGCTCCAGGCTCAGGGCTACGAGCGGCTGCGGGTCAATGGTTCGGTCGTGCGTCTTGAGGACGTGCAGGATCTACAAAAACATAAGAAGCATACGATAGAGGCGGTGATCGATCGGCTCGTCGTCAAGCCGGGCGCGAGTTTTCGTCAGCGTTTGACTGATTCCGTCGAGCAGGCGCTCAAGCGGGGACAGGGTTCGATCATCATTCATCGCGAAGGGGGTCAGGATCTTCGGATGAGTGAAGAGCGCAGCTGTTGCGGAATCGCGTATCCCGAATTAGATCCGCCTTTGTTTTCCTTCAACTCGCCGCTCGGCATGTGCATGACCTGCAATGGTCTCGGTACGGTCGTGGCGATGGATCCGGAGAAAGTGATTCCCGATCCCAATCTGTCCATCCGCGAGGGGGCGATTCTCCCGTGGGCTTCATACTTTAAGAACGGCGGAGAGGATCGCGAGGGATCGTGGAGTCAAGAGCGTTTCACGGCGATGCAAAAGCAATGGGGAATTAACTTCGACAAGCCCTGGAATAAGCTCGCTAAGAAAACTCAGAATCTCGTGCTCTACGGCGAGGGCGGCAAGGCCTTGACGGTGAAGTGGCAGGGGGCCAAGAGTCAAGGGACGTGGAAGCACGCTTATGAGGGGCTTTTGCCCTCGATGATGCGGCGTTATCTGTCCACGCAGTCGGAGAGCATGAAGGATTGGTATCAGCGCTTTATGTCTTCGCAGTCTTGCGCGAGTTGTGCGGGCCAGAAGTTGAAGCCCGAGGTTTTGTCCGTTCGCATCGGCGACAAATCGATCATCGATCTTTGTCAGCTGTCGATCGAGGATTCGCGTCAGTATTTGGCCAGCATCGAACTCACCTCGAGTCAGAAGGCGATTGCGGCAGAGCTCTTAAAGGAGATTCACAGTCGTTTGAGTTTTCTCGTCAACGTGGGGCTCTCCTATCTCACGCTCGATCGCAAGGGTCCGACTCTGTCCGGAGGCGAAGCGCAGCGCATTCGTCTCGCATCGCAGATAGGTTCTGAGTTGACCGGCGTCCTCTATATTCTCGACGAGCCCTCGATTGGTTTGCATCAGCGAGACAATGAGAAGTTGCTGCAGACCTTGAAGCATCTGCGCGATCTGGGCAATTCTTTGATCGTGGTCGAGCACGATCAAGAGACGATAGAAGCGGCCGATTGGATCGTCGATTTCGGACCGGGCGCCGGGGTGGAAGGGGGCGAGGTCGTCGTCGCGGGCAGTTACCAAGACGTGTGTCAGGAGCCGCGGTCTTTGACGGGCCAGTATCTGAGTGGGAAGAAGAAGATTCCTATGCCTGCCGCGAGGCGGCCGCTCGATCCCAAGGCAGAGATTGTGATTGAGGGAGCGAGTGCCAACAATCTGAGAAACGTCGATGCACACATTCCTTTGCGAGTTTTGACGGCGGTCACGGGAGTTTCGGGAGCAGGAAAATCGACGCTGATCAATCACATTCTCTATCCGGCGATCGCGCGTAAGCTGCATGATGCCGACGTCGAGGTGGGTCGTCACAAGCGGATCCGTGGCTTGGAGCATATCGACAAGATTATCAACATCGATCAAAAGCCGATTGGGCGGACGCCAAGGAGCAATCCCGCGACTTACACCAAGGTTTTTGATTTGATCCGCGATTTTTATGCGCTCTTGCCTGAATCGCAGCTGCGTGGGTATACCAAGGGTCGATTTTCCTTCAATGTGAAGGGTGGTCGCTGCGAACCTTGTCAGGGCGATGGGTTCATCAAAGTAGAGATGCATTTTCTCGCCGATGTGTTTGTTCCCTGTGAGGCGTGTAAGGGATTGAGGTTCAATGAGACGACCTGTGAAATTCTTTACAAGGGTCTGTCCATTGCTGACGTCTTGGGGCTTTCAGTGCGGGAGGCGCGGGCAATCTTTGCCAACCATCCAAAGGTCGTGACGATACTCGATACGCTGATGGATGTGGGGCTGTCCTACATCAAGCTCGGGCAGGCGGCGACGACCTTGTCAGGGGGCGAAGCGCAGAGGATCAAGTTAGCGCGTGAGTTGGCTAAGCGGGAGACGGGGAGGACGCTCTATATTCTCGATGAGCCGACGACGGGTTTGCATTTCCACGACATCGCGCAGCTCCTCGAGGTCTTGCAGCGATTGGTCGATGCGGGGAACACGGTGCTGGTGATCGAGCACAATCTCGATGTCATCAAGAGTGCGGATTGGGTGATCGACGTGGGCCCTGAGGGGGGCAAGGAGGGTGGCTTGATCGTAGCCACCGGGCGTCCCGAGGATGTCGCGCGGGTTAAGGCCTCGCATACAGGCCGTTTTTTGGCCGAGGCATTTTCTTTGACTGAAAAGAGCGAATAAGGGGCTCAAAGCGCAAAAAGGGTTCAGGCAAGGTCGAGCAACTCGGGTACAAAGCAAATAGCCAATATGGCTGATTCGTGGACCGCGAGGAGTGTAAGCCCATGTCTTTATTAAAACTCTTTATATCGATCGCTTTATGCACGGTGGTGCTCCCTGCTTGTGGTTCAAAGAAATCAGAGAAGAAGCCCGAGTCGGTCGTCTACTTCGTGCATGGCGATCCCAGGCGGCTGTTGAAGGGATCGACTGTGAACAAGTCGACGTTCATCACCAAAGAAAATCGCGACAATTTCAATGGTTTTCATTTATCGGGTGTGAGTTTCTTCAGAGAGAGGGAACCGCAGATGAAAAAAGAAAACTTCGCCCAAGTTGAAAAAGAGAACAGCACCTCTTTGAAAGACGATGAATCAGCTGCCCTCGAGACTCTTCCCTATTCTTTTATAGAGGATGGGGATGAGCTCCTCTATGAGGCCGCGGGCAATCCCAAGGATTCTTTCAAGTTAAGTTTCAAGCCTGTGAATGATGGATATGAATTGGTCGGCCTCAAGGCAAGTTCGGGTCCTGATGAACAGGCCGTCACGGTCGAGCATTACAGTCTCAAAGACGATGGCAATGCCTTTAGTTTTCTCGTCTCCTGGCAATCGGCCGAGGAAGGTCGGACGCTGGTATCAATTACCTTTACCAGTGGGGCTGTCACTAAGCCTTTGATTCAGAGGTCATCGCTTTACAATTATATATTGGGTCATTTCCCGATCAAGTGGGAAGAGGATATTACGATCAATCTGTGTGGAAGTCCTTCGACACTGCAGCAGTCGACAGTAAAGAATAGTCTAGTGGCATGGACGCGGGATGCTCAGCGTAAGCCGAATGACAGTACCAAGGAAGTAGCGTACGAAGTCAAAACTGAATTTGCGCCTTTTTCTGATTTGAATCAGCATTGTATTTATTTGGTCAGTAATTTTAGGGCTGAGAACAGCCAAGAGTTTGTGATAGCGGGTTTAACGATTCCCCAGATCAATACTTCAAGTTGGGAATTGATCGACAGTGACGTCATGATTTTCATGGACATAGTAGGAGATGGGTTCACGGGCCAAGCGAACGAAACCATGACGCATGAGCTTGGTCACTTTTTCGGATTAGGTCATGAGTTTGAGGAAGAAGGCCACGATCACTACCGCAGCATCATGGGCTACAGCGACGGCACACAAAATGTCACGCAGGGTGACTTCGATGCCATTCGCGCGCTCTACAATCAAACCCTAAGTCTAAAATAAAACCCCAAGGCGGGAGCGAAGCAACCGCCACCCCGAACCCAGCGGGAGCGAAGCAACCGCCACCCCGAACCCATACCCGTACCTAGGCGGGAGCGAAGCAACCGCCTCCCCGAACCCGAACCCGTACCAAGGCGGGAGCGAAGCAACCGCCTCCCCCGGCCCGGACAACGTCCTGGGTAGAAATGGGATAAAACGAGGGATATCAAGGCGCGAGGTGGGAAAAAACCGGAGTCGACTCCAGTCGATGAGGATTTTTTCCCACCGAAGCAACGAAGAGATCGCTCGTTTTAGCCCGTTTCTACCACCCGTAGTTGGGTTTGTTGGCGAAAGTGTGGTGACTCTTTATTTCGCGGATGGTACCGGTCTGAGAACGCATCACAATAGAATGCGTAAACGCCCCCTGCGCCGAATACCGCACCCCACGCAAATAAGACCCGTTCGTAACTCCCGTCGCTACAAACATCACATGCCCCTTCGCCAGATCTTCAATCCCATAGATCCGTTTCTCATCGGTAATGCCCATAGCCCGCGCTCGCACGCGTTCTTCATCTTTTCGCCATTCGAGCACACCTTGAAAATCACCGCCGAGACAACGCAACGCGGCAGCGGCGATGACGCCTTCCGGAGCTCCTCCGGTTCCCATCAAGACGTCGACGCCCGTGCTTGGTTCGGCCGTGGCGATCGCCGCCGAAACATCGCCGTCGCCGATCAGACGAATACAAGCGCCGGCCTGACGAATCTCTCCGATGAGATCCTGATGCCGCGGACGATCCAAGACGATGACCACGAGGTCCTGCACTTGCTTTTTCATCGCTTTGGCGATGCGCTGCAGATTCCAGGTCGGAGTTTCACGAATATCGATCACGCCGCGCGCCCCGGGACCGACTGCAAGCTTGCGCATATAGGTATCCGGAGCGTGGAGAAAGTTGCCATGTTCAGCGGCGGCAATGACGGCGAGGGCTTCGCTTCCACCTTTGGCCGTAATGGAGGTGCCTTCGAGGGGATCACATGCAATGTCAATTCGAGGCCCGGACCCTTGGCCTACCTTTTCGCCGATATAAAGCATCGGCGCCTCATCTCGTTCGCCTTCGCCGATCACGATCGTCGCGTCGATCGACATAGAATCGAAGGCCTTGCGCATGGCCTCAACAGCGGCATGATCAGCCATATTTTCGTCGCCACGACCGACCCAACGTCCGGCTGCCAAAGCCGCTGCTTCCGTGACGCGAACAAATTCCAAAGCTAAGTTGCGATCCATCTGCCTCTCCCTTTTGTGCCTAGCGCTTGTATGAGTGGTGGGGCCGTGCGAGAACGACCATTCTCGACCCCATACGCGGTCGCTGGCTAGCTTATTTTCCTAGCCGATCCACGCAGGGTAGTCAAATTATTGCATGAATTCAGTCGTGAAGCGAAACTGTCTTTGAGGAAGTTTGATCAAAAGTGGGGAACGGGGAATGACAGGATGGTTCGAAGGCTTTAAGTCGAACCTTGAATGTGGCTGACGATCTGCTGGCGTTCTTCGCGCAAAGACCTCTGTTCCTCGAGGCTCAAGCTGCCATCGCCGTTTTTGTCGAAGGTCTTTAAAACGTTCTGCCAGCCTCGTAAAACCTCGAGCCTTTGATCCTGAGGTGAAAGCTGATCGAGAGCCGTCTTCACTGCTGGCGCCAGTCCGCGCAAGAGCGTCTTTAACTCATCCAGACCCAGTCCGTTATTTCCCGTCGCGAGCTGCCGAAACAGGGCTTGATGATACTGATGTCCTATACTTCCCGCTCCCATCCCAAACAAGTTCAAATCAAGTTTGAGCGCGATAAACTCGGCTTCAGTGAGCCGCAGATCGCCATCCGTATCGCCCAGACGCAAGAGAGCGTGGCTCATCAGCTGCAAACGCTTCTCGGTATAATTAGCGGCAAAATCAAAAGCGTTGACGCGTTCCGCCGTGAGATTCATACCGGCGTTGAGCGAAGGCTGATGGAGAGTCTCGGAGAGTTGAAAAGCTTTTTGGAGATAAAGAGCCGCAAAGAAAGCTTCATCGGGACCGACGACACCTTCCGAACTGTGTTCGACCGTCTGATTCGGTTCAGCCGTCGCAGAGGGACGAGGCGCCTCTTCCATCTCGCTCGCTCCTTGGCAAGCGAACAGTCCGAAACAAAGCCATGCCGTCACGTAAAGTTTTTTGCTCTTCATCCTACACTCCTCGGGCTTACATACCGTATCGGGATAAGCTCGCGATCTCCTGAGTCGGCTCGAGCCTTAGGCTTTAAACTCTTTGGTATCAATGATTTGAGCGCGATCATGAAGGTCCTATTAAAAGTGAGCCAATGTTTACGCGAAGGCGCGCGCTGGTAATATTATCCCACGCGATTCGTCCGCGCCGAGTCTGTCTTCTCACCCTATCGGTCTGATTCCTGGCAGAGACTTCACCTTTGGTCTAGAATAGACGGGTGGAATGGGAGGTTAGAATGGACCAGCATGTATTGATCGTCGGCGGTGGATTCGGTGGCTTAAACGCAGCGAAGAAACTGGGAAAATCTAAGGGTGTGCGCGTCACCATCCTCGACAAGCGCAACCATCATTTGTTTCAGCCCCTCCTCTACCAGGTCTCGACGGCTGCTCTGAGTCCTGCCGATATCGCTGCGCCCATACGTGGTGTGCTAAGCAAGTATAAGAACATTACTGTACTCCTCGGTGAAGTGCAGCGAGTCGATCTTAAAGCGAATCAGGTCATCTGCGATTTTGGGTCTCTAAGTTATGACTATCTGGTTTTGGCCTGCGGCTCTAAACATAGCTATTTCGGCAAAAACGAGTGGGAAATCTATGCTCCTGGATTAAAGACACTCGAGCAAGCGACGGAAATTCGTCGCCGGATTCTCACCGCCTTTGAAATGGCCGAACGCGAGAAAGATTCTGAACTCCAAAAGCAATATCAGACCTTCGTCGTGGTCGGCGGTGGTCCGACGGGAGTGGAACTGGCCGGCGCCATCGCCGAAATCAGTCGGCATACTCTGGCAAAGGACTTCGACAACATCAACCCCAAGCGGACCCGCGTCGTCCTCATCGAAGTCGGTCCCCGCATCCTCACAGCTTTTTCTCCTGATCTCTCCGAACGCGCGAGCAAGGATCTCGAAAGTCTCGGGGTCCATGTGTGGACCAATTCGCGGGTGACTTCGATTACGGAAAAAGGCGTATATATCGGCCAGGAATTTCTTGCGGCCGCGACCGTCGTATGGGCTGCCGGAGTCGCGCCTTCGGAACTGAATCAAACTCTCGGCGTACCACTCGATCCGGGCGGACGCGTGATCGTCGAAAGCGATCTGAGTCTCAAAGAATATCCCAACGTCTTTGTCCTAGGTGATCAGGCTCATTGCCTGGGCGAAAACGGCAAACCTCTGCCCGGCCTCGCGCCAGTCGCCAGCCAGCAAGGCAAATACGTGACGCGCGTCATCGAGAGACGCATCAAAAACAAACCCTGGCCACCTTTTCATTATGTCGACAAGGGTTTCATGGCGACGATCGGCCGCAATAAGGCGATTGCAGAAATCGGACCCATCAAATTTAAAGGTATCATCGCCTGGCTCGCCTGGCTCCTCGTTCACGTCTACTATTTGATTGGCTTCAAAAACCGCGCCCTCGTCCTCATCCAGTGGACCTGGTCCTATGCCACCTATAAAAAAGGAGCACGCCTGATTCTCAGCCGTGATTGGCGAACGCATAATGTCAGCGCACCGAGGAGCGGCGAGGTCAAGGCAACGCCGCAAGCGCTTGAAAAGTGAAGGACAGCGAGTGGAAGTATAAGGGGAAGCGAAGGTCCCGCGTAGGAACCTACGCGGGGGACTTTAAAAGTAGAGTGCCAAACTCAAGAGTGCGGCTTGCGGAATTTTCTAGGGTCGAGCTGATACTTCTTCGCGCGCAGGCCCATGACTCTTTCGGTTAGGCCCAGTTCACGGGCTGCCTTCGCCATATTGCCTTTGCTAGCCTTGAGCGCGTCGAGGATCAGTTCCCGCTCCATGGATTCCAAGACGCCGCGCATATTAGCGGCCGCATCGTTGCCAGCGCTCTCGGCGATCTGCAAACTCGGCGGCAGATGATGCCCGCGAATGACGCCCTCATTGCTCAAGAGTACCGCGCGCTCCATGCAGTTTTCAAGTTCCCGCACGTTACCTGGCCAATGATAGCTCGTCAGCATGTCGATGGCTGGCGTCGAAATGCGGCGAATGTTCTTATTGTGCACCTTGCGATACTTCTCGATGAAGTAATCGGTGATGGGCATGATATCAGTCTTGCGTTCCCGGAGAGGCGGCACGTGAATAGGAAACACGTTTAAGCGGTAGTAAAGATCCTGGCGGAACAGTCCTTGCTCGATCATGGTCTCGAGCTTTCTGTTGGTAGCCGCGATCACCCGCACATCGGTCTTGATCGTCGTCACGCCGCCAAGTCTTTCGAATTCTCTCTGCTGAAGGACGCGCAGGAGCTTGATTTGCGTTGTGAGCGACAGATCCCCGATTTCGTCGAGAAAGAGCGTTCCGCCGCTGGCCAATTCAAAGCGACCTTTCTTTTGGCTGTGGGCGCCTGTGAACGCACCGCGTTCGTGGCCAAAAAGCTCGCTCTCGAGCAGAGTTTCCGGAAGAGCCGCACAGTTCACTTTAATAAATGGTTTGCCGCGACGGCTGCTGTTGCGATGCAAAGCATCGGCGATCAATTCTTTACCGACTCCGCTTTCGCCGAGAATGAGTACGCTCGTATCGGTATCGGCAACCTGCTGCATCAGCTCGAACACGGCGCCGATCGTCTTGGAGTTGCCAATAATCTGCGAGCGATCAAAACTCGCGGCTCGCTCCACGGGACACGCAGGAGGCACCGGTGCGGCTTCGAGAGACTGATCAGGGTAGAAACGATTGATCATCGCCGACTGGGCGATCATCGAGGTCAGAATTGTGAGGAAGGCCTGCTCAGTTTTCGGTTCGAAGTTTCCGTAGCAGATCTTAACGACGGTCAAAGTGCCCATTTTTCGTTCGTGGAACTTGATGGGGTGCGACAGAACGTAAAGCTGCATGCTGCGTTCGACTTCAAAGGTGCCATGAAAGCGGCTGAGATCGCCCGGAGTCACGGGCACCATTTTGGCCCGCCAGTGCCGGAGCACATCCTGGGTCGCCGCTTGGATGGACTCTTCAACGATGGGCTCAAGGGTTTTTTCAGGGGACAGGGCTCTAATTTCCTTGCCGACGTCGATAACGCCTTCGAGAAAATTGATACGGCCGAGCGTCAGATCGCAATGTTTTTCGAGTGAATTAAGAATATCGCGAAGTCCATCGACAAATCCGGCGCTCTTCTCGAGATTCAGAGCGGCAGCGCGAAGTACTTCGAGCTGTTTCTCGCGGCGGACGCGTTCGTCCGTTTGCTGCAGCAAAACCGACGCTGCTTGACTTCGAGCATTCATCATACCTCTCCCTGCATCGTGTTCACGAAACTTCTCTTCAGATTAGAGCTGCACAAAGTTCTCTGGGGGACTGCACCATCGAGTGTGTTAGCGCTCTTATAACCGGATTTCCGTATCGCTCGCACTTTCTATATGTAAAAAAGCAACGAATTCTGCCAGGCATTTTCCTACATTTTGGTGTTTTTAAGGTTTGAGGGTACTTTTGTAGGCTGAATTTACGCCATTAAGACTTGTTTTCATGCATTCCTGTAGGAAATTCGTAAAGAAATTTCATTTTCATCCGCGCCAACATTTTTGGCTTGCCCACGCAAATGTAGGATGAAAACCACCGCATTGAAGAGTTCAGGGCGGACGCAAAGATCTTCACGCGCGAGTGCATGTCATGGTGTCAGACTTAGATAGGAAGAGAGGGGGCATGCGAGGGATAAAAAGGCACGCGGCCCGTGCCTCAGTACTTGTCGTCTTCGGGATCTTTGTCTTTGGGATAGAGAGCCTTCTTGGCTTTTTTGAGCTCTTTCCAGCGGCCTTTGATTTGTTTATAGGCGTCCTGGGGAGTTATTTTGCCCCCAGCTTCCAAGGCGCAAACGATGCCAACGTCATTGGCAAAGGCCTGTAGGCTCTCGTCCATCAAAGTATCTTTAGGGTCGTGCTTAAGTTCTTTGGGCATTCTGCGTAGTCCTCCTCTACCTCTCCGCGACATCAATAGCGTTTTGATATTCCGCCTCTGAGACGGATATTCAAATAGTGTACACTTTTTTCGGGCGGTACACGTGCGGAGAGATCAGCCCTCCACCCTAGCTCAAGTTAAAAGCCGTGAACATCACTATTTGCGAGGGTCGAAGGCAGGACGCACACATTCTGAACCCGATATCTCGGAGCGTTCCAGCCGACTCAGAAGCTCACTCCACAAAGTTGCCTCTGGCCCTTGAAAACTCACAAATTGAATCGCGATGAAGCCATAGTTTTGTCCGCCGATTTTATCGACATATGCTCTAACGACTTGGGAGCGGGGCTCGAGCGTCTGCGGGAGCCAAAGATGAGCGATGT
>CANJJY010000122.1 GCA_947474445.1 Oligoflexaceae bacterium | reverse complement strand
CGGGAAAAGTTGAATGGAAGACCTGCCGCATCAAACCGAGCGATAGCTTTGCCTTTGAAGCCGCGATCGCGCAGAGTCCTGAAGACGATCTCCAGTCCTTTCGCAGCGATATGGTGCAAAAGCTCATCAAGGCGCTGCGGGAAAAGTATCAGCGCGTGATCATCGAAGGCTTTGGTCCCGGATTTATCCAAGAAAACGGCTTGTTAGCGCAGGTAGCCGACGCCGTCGTCATCCAAGTCGGACTCGGTTCAACGAAGAAGACGGACCTCGATCGACTCCTCCAGGTCGAAGATCCGAGCAAGGTCCGAGCGGTCATCCTGCGTTCATAAGTGAACTCATCGCCCTCACTCCGCGGCTTTCTTGCCGCCGCCTGCCTCAGGCACGTAGAGACTAGGCATCGAATTCATGGCCAAGCCCCACGCCGCATAGAATCCAAACAGATAGACGAAGGTCAAAATAAAGTTGCGGGGACGCAGACGCGCCCCTTGGCGACCGAGCCAAAAGCCTATGGCAATGACGTGAAGGACGAAGAGAAAAGCGAGTTTCGTTTGCATGTCCTAGATCTCCTCTCGCGGCAGATAGGTTTGAAGCAAGCGGAAGCAACCGCCGAGGAAAAAGCCGGCGAGCATCTGGTTTCGATTGATCTGCAGTCCGATGTCGCCAAAGGTATAGGAAAAGTATTGCAGGGCATAAAAGAGCGCGATCAAGCCGGGGAAGAACACGGGCGCGCGATCTGAGGCTCGCAGCAGAAGGCCTGCCATCCAAATGAGCGAAATAAAAATGAGACTGGTCGCTGCAACGGTCAAGGGACCGCCAAAGCCCCAGGAAGCGAGGAAGAGATTGTGCGGTAGCATCCGATAGCGTTCATAGACAAAGGAGATGTCGGGCATCGGATAGGTTTCCGTGAATTCTTTTCCGTAACCGATGCCGGTGAGAGGACTGGACGAGGCGGCTGCAAAGAGATTGGCGTTTTCAAGATCGCGATAACTCGGTCCCTCGCTGCCGTCTTCCGAACCAAACGATCGCACCGTAGCTCCGATAAATCCAATGGGAGCCGGCATGTTCCACGTTGCACCGACGAAGAGAGCGCCGACCCCACCGGCGATAAGAAGCTTCGGCAGCAGGCGGCGGAGCCAAGCCGTAGGAATTAAGCCAGGCAGCATGAAGAAGGCAAGAGCAAAGCCGACGTAAGAGGTACGGCGATCGTTGAGGACGTAGGTGGTGAGGACGGTGAGAGCGGACAGGGCGCAGAGGAGCTTGATGGGCCAGGAGCGAGTGACCCAGAGATAGCGGGTGAGCGCGACCATCGCGACCACCGAAAATGCTGAGAAATAGTGATCGACGAGGTACTCCGATAATTTAAAAACATCGCGATGCATGAGGTACACCCCGATCGCTTGCGCGGACTTGAGGGTGACCATGACGGTGATCCACAGGATCACCTGTTCGGCATAGCGATGATCCCGCAAGAGGACAAAACCGATAAAGGTCCAGAACGGGAGTATGTGCAGAAAGCGGGTTTGGATGAGGTAAGTTTGCACATTGGCCCCGGAAGCGAGTCCATACATGCCGGCGATTGTGCTGGCGATGAAGATGGCCGAACTCAAGGCGATCACGGTTATGATGTTTTGACGAACCCAATAGAGCAGCTGCGCCTTAGAACGCACGAGGATCAGCCAGAGGCTAAAGCCGATCGCGAAGAATTCCATACCGGTGAGGCCATAGGATTTGAAGAGGATGACGCCGAGGTCTTCGGTCAAAATATCAATTTCGCGCCCCCAGGGCACCTGCGACATGTCATCGACTGCAAAGCACAGGAAGATAAATCCCAGAAACATTTTCTGATCGGCCTTCTCACCGAGTAAAGGCAAAAAGCGCCAAGCTGCGAAGACAATGAGCGGAGCCAGGCTGAGAGGCTGACCCGGCATGCGGACGAAGATAAGCGCTGACGTGAGAGCAGCGAGGGCGAGCAGGAAGAGGGACCAACGGGCGCTTGCAGCGGGCTGCTCGGCGCGCCAGGTATAAGGCGCTCGATCGGACGAAGTCACGGCAAACCTCCTGGGACAAGAGTTGCTAAACCCAAACCATCTTAATATAATACCATAGCCCAACTTCGTTAAGTCGACGATGGCAGCCTTGTTCGGCGATCGGCTCTTTTTATTAACTCTCACTGAGAGCCGCTTCCCTCTTCGCATTTGAGACGGGCTCTCTATGGATCAATACACACGTGCCTATCTCCCCTTGCCAAGTTATTTTGTGTGCTAGTCTCGGCCTCGGCTTAGTGGTCTATGAGGCCGCGGCGCAGGAGGCACCGCGAGGACGCCTCGATCACAGCAATGCGCTCTGGTGGGGCCAGTTTCAGGCTCAAAGTGCTAAGCGCGACGAAGTTTTTATTCTCGATCGCGGCCTCTTGAATCGCGATCGGCAGGGGGAAGGCCGCAGCACGCAGGAATCGGCCTCCTGGACCCTCGGTCTCGGCGAAGGCAGCGCGCAATTTTTGGAAGGCCGCACCGACGGCCGCTGGCAAAAAACCTATCAGGATCATCAGCTCGCTCTCACTCTGGGGCTGCAGGCTTCTCTCTATCAAGGGAGCACCGCCTTTCAAGATCTCGAAGCCCAGTATATCCTTATTCCGCCGTCGACGGAGGAAGGCGAACCTGCCCCAGGTAAGGGCCTGCCGAGTCGCGCGATCGATCGCAGTGTGCAGTGGGGCACTCTCCTGGGGCTGGCCGATACCTATCGGGCAAGTCCGAGTCTCGATCTGAAGGTATCGACCGATCTGCGCGCGGATCGATTTCGATTCGATGACAAGCGCGATACGGCGAGCGAATTGGTCAGCGGCGGGGTGGGTTTTAGCAAGCGCTGGCAGAGATACACGTGGGATACCAATGCTCAAAGGAACCGGCTCACGTTTGAAGATAAAGGCGGCAATGGTTTAGGCCGGAATCAACAGATACTCGACTCGGTCGATTCGATTTTTTCAACTCCTCTGGCGGGTCGTCTGCGTTTGGGACTCGGCTACCAGTATTTTACCAGCACCTTCAGCGACACGCCCTCGCGCAGCGTCGCAGGCCCTGCTCTCTCGCTGGCGCGCGCGAGCGATGGCCGCTTCGCCTGGGAAGCGCGCGCTTCATTGCTCCGCGAGACGGGCAATACCGAACGCCAAGGCCAGGTCTTCGGTTCCTTGAATGTGAGTCTGCGTTTGACCCCGCGCAGCAATCTCGTCGCCAGCGTCAGCAAAGAGATCGACTTGCTCCGCTATTACCAAGCTTTCACCGCTGATCGCCTTGTGTTGAATGGCGAGCAGCAGTTTACCATCGTTCAATCGCTCCAGTGGGAGCTGATCAATGGCCGCAGTCGATGGAGCCTCCAGCTGGTTCGCACTGAGCAGAAGTTTGAGGCTGTGCGCGTGGATAATCAAAGCGCCTTGGCGACCGTCACCCTGCGATTGGACCGCAGCAGTGATCTCATTCAAGCCTTTGAGCTGAGACGAAACAGTGAAGGTGAAGGAGATGTTCTCGCGCAGGGGGAAAGACGCTTTCTCAAAGCGAGCCAATCCTATCGCTATCGCTTTGGAGGCAGCTCACGGCTGCTCGCGCGTCCCTATGTTTCGGGAGAATGGGCTTACGAGCGTTTGCTCGATGGAGCCGTCGACGTTAAGGTCGAACGTTACACCGTTTTACTCGCTTTAGGACAGGAGTGGCTTCTGTAGAAATAGCTGGGAAAAATACCGACCACAATACACATATTCTCCAAACATACTCGCACTCTCCGACTTTTTCCCGTTCAACTAAAGACTAGCTCTTTTAGATAGCAACTGCTACCATGAGGTTCAATGTCTGACCTGCTACTAACGAGTCTCTGGGTAATCATGCTCTGTCCTCTTTAGCGGCTCTCAGGTTAAGGAGGTCCTTATGGGCAAGAAATTATACGTCGGCAATCTACCCTTCACCGTCAATGATCAAACGCTGTTCGATACCTTCGCCCAATATGGCGAAGTTGAATCGGCAAAAGTCATCACCGATCGTGAGACGGGCCGCAGCAAAGGTTTTGGTTTTGTAGAAATGGCCACCGAAGCCGAGGCTCAGGCGGCTGTCAGCACATTGAATGGCCGCGATTACGATGGCCGTCCTTTGACTGTGAACGAAGCCAAGCCCATGGCCCCGCGTGAAGGCGGCGGCGGTGGACGCAGCAGTGGTGGTGCACGCAGCGGATATGACAAACCCCGCAGCAGCGGTCGCTACTAGACCCTGATGAAAGCCGCTGGGATCAGCGGCTTTCTTTCTGTCCCAAGTAGATCCTCCATCCTCCGCTAGCTTCCAAAACCTTGCTCCTTATAAAATCATCCCCCCTTAGGCGCGAGAATATCTTTTGCGCGTTCCAATTTTTCGTAGACCGTCTGCGGGCAAAGAATTTTCACTTCGACGTGAGGAGCATCAGGCTTTATCTCTCCATCTAAAGAGACAGTCGAAAGGAAAAGCTCCGCTTCGCGCTTGGAACGCCCTTCATGATCACATCAAAATTCGCTTCGGTGAGTTTAGGGACGAGGAGGGCAAAGAAGAAAGCTTCGCAGCGCGGCGTCTCCCTGGGAATAACGAGACAACATCACTGAAGGGAGTCACTTGTTCTCTAGTGCTTGGTCTCGCGCTGTCATTACCATTGCTACTTTTTCGATATAGAACCTGAGCAGTGGTCAGGGAATTTTGTCAGTGCAGAGCTTGTCCGATAGCAAGGTGAAAAGTTTATTTTTATAAACAATAGTAGTTACTTACGCCACACTGCAGCCCACACCATGAAAAAACAACATCGATTTCGGCTAGTTGGACTATTAATCAATAAGTGAGCGCATTTGAGCTAGTGTGGGGATTTTTTTTCGATGCACCTATGGTCAAATTCTTCCAATAATAATATGATACTAACATTCTTGCGCAAATTGATGCGCAAACTATTCATAAAGTTTTGCGCAAATGTTCCGAAGAGTCTATGGTAGGGGCGGGGGCAAGGTGGCCGAAAACGAGAGCTTCGTCGTTTACGTCTATCTACATCCTAAAGAATCCGGCCAAGAAAAGTGGCATGTGCATATTGTGAGGCGTTCAGATGGTGCCGATGCAAAGATCAACCTTTGGACTTTTGAACTCATGAGAACTACTGCTTTTGACAGGACAACAATCAAAGAGTTTATCTCGTGGATTTATTACAATAGGCATTACTTAAGAAGAAAATGGTTACAGCACGTACTGAAACCCTTTTATGAATCCCTCGGGAAAAAACGGGAATAAAATGAAAACACCTAAAGTATTACAAAAGGCATTGGATAATGTCGATAAACTTCCTGATGATTGGTTTGGAAGTGAATCAGCAAGCTTTGATGATCTTCCTTCGATTGTCTCCAAAAATGAGACGATGAGAACGAGCATCTACCTGAAGAAGGAAGATTTGACTTTCCTCAAGCAAATCTCAAAACAAAAGCATGTACCTGTAGCTCAAATAACAGGCGAGATCATTTCGCAATTTATTCAGCAAGCAAAGCAAAAAGGTCGCTAGTCATTGCGGGAATCGTGAGGAATGCTCTTGGAGCTTGCTCGAAGTATTAGGGGCTGTTGACGTAATGCGGAAGCGAATGGATTTCTGATAGACTTCCAACTTTTCGTGGCTAAGCTGAGGTAAAATGTCCAAGGGCAAGGCCTCCAGGCGACGATCAAGATCACGCTAAAGGCCAAGGCTAAGTCAATGGCTAAGGCTATGCAAAAGACATCGACTCCCGCTGAGGATGTCCGACGTGGGCGCAGCCAAACGTCAACAGCCCCTCAAACTCATGTCTCAACTAATTAATTCTTCGGCGATAAGGTAGGGGAAGGAAAGCAGGGGGGAAACGTCACCGTTTCCCCAGCAAAACCTTAGGTTCGAGCGCGCTTTTTGCCAGGAGCAGGAGCGCGTTCAACTTTCTTCCGCTTGAAAGGGGCCTGCGCTTGCGCCTTGGCGCGCGGACGGGCTTCAGCAGAGGCCGGACCGCGTGAGGGGCGACGAGCTGGCTGTGAAGGAGCTGATATCGGAACGATCGGCTTGATCATTTCAAATGCAGGCAAGTCTTCGTCTGGTTCTTTGCCAGCCGTGGATAGATGGGCGAGTTTCAGTGCCGCGAGAGCGACTTCGACGATATCGAATTCTCCGCTCAACTGATCGACGATGACCCGGAAACCATCGAGATCGCCTTCGAGCAGAGCTTCGCGGACTGCATTGTGAGTCTGCTCCATCTTGCGTGCGCGTAGATCGGCGATGGTTGGGACTTTCGCCATCTTCATCTTCTGCCGCGTCAGCTGTTCGATATTGCGGAGTTGTCTGTGTTCGCGCGGTTCAGCCAAAGTAATGGCGATGCCTTCGCGGCCCGCACGACCAACCCGACCGATTCGGTGGACATATGTTTCCGGCGAAGCAGGAACGTCAAAGTTGATGACGTGCGTGAGGTGTTCGATATCGAGGCCGCGCGACGCGACGTCGGTCGCCATCACGAGATCGACGAGGCCAGCGCGCAGACGCTTGATCACGCGATCGCGATGCGCTTGGGCCATGCCGCCGTGAAGAGTCTCTGCTTGGTAACCGCGGGCGCGGAGACTCTCGCTGAGTTCGTCGACTTCGTTACGGGTTCGGCAGAAGATAATCGCTGAACCAGGATTTTCCATATCGAGAATGCGTCCAAGAGCTTCCGACTTCTGCGCGCGGCTGACGATGTAAGTCGTCTGCTGAACGCGGGGAAGAGCATCGGCCGCCATGCGCTCAGCCGCGATCTTCACTTCGACTGGATTGCGCAGGTGACGCTTGACGATCGAGGTGATGCGGGGCGGTAGAGTCGCCGAGAAGAGCATGACCTGACGTTCGGTCGGCACGCTCTGCAGAATGGTTTCGATATCTTCGACGAAACCCATATCGAGCATTTCATCAGCTTCATCGAGAACGACGGTCTGAATCGAACCCAGCTGCATCGTTTGACGACGGATATGATCGAGAGCACGACCCGGCGTCGCGACGACGATATCAATGCCACGCTCGAGAGCGCGCAATTGCTGACCGTAGGCTTGTCCGCCGTAAATAGGCACGACGGAGACTTGCAGGTCGCGGCCGTACTTGTGAATCGCTTCGGATACCTGAATCGCGAGTTCGCGCGTCGGGACCAAGATGAGAGCGCTTGGCTTCGAGCGCTTCGGCATTTTTGAAATGCGTTGGATCAAAGGCAAGGCAAAGGCGGCTGTCTTGCCGGTACCCGTTGCGGCCTGTCCCAGGAGATCGCGGCCTTCTAGCAAAGAAGGGATCGCTTGGAGCTGAATGGGAGTCGGCTCCTCATAGCCCAATCGCGTCAAGACATCGATTAAACGTGGCTCCAGACCCAGGGGAAGGAAGCCTTTGCTACCGTTCTCTGTATTGTCATGTTCCATCTCGAATACCTTTCTTCTCAACTGAGCTCTCGAGCTCAACAGAAATTGTGTCTTGACGCTGCTTGCGGGGCGTGCGGGCGTAGTTTCGCGCCTCTTCTTATGAAGCAGAGAAGGAGAATTAACAAATGCTTTGTGCGGGAAGCAGCAAAAAAGGCGGCCTTTTTGTCTGCTCCTGCGCGCGGTGAGCTCTTTCGGTCAAAAAGACCTCTTGAGGGTGCCTATATGGCTGTGATGGGCCCGCTCTGCGCCTCACGAGGCGAGGTGAGAGCCGACCAGATCGAGGAGCTCGTTGATGCCGAAGGGCTTCTGCAGCATGCCGTCGGCTTCGATCTCTTGGGCATGTCGCGTGACATCATCAGCGGCTGACACCACGATGATAGGTATATGATCGTTGCCGTAGCGACTGTGGAAAGCGCGCGCAAACTGGATGCCGTCCATCACCGGCATCATGAGATCAAGCAGGATCAAGTCCGGTTTTTCTCGGGCGACTTGATCCAGGCCTTCCTGCCCGTTGCCGGCGATGGAAACTTCGTAGCCGCGCAGTTTCAGACACTTTCTAAAGAGGGTCTGCAATCCTTCATCGTCGTCGATGACTAGTATATGCGAAGCATGCTCCATGAAGCTCTTCCTCTTCTGCAAGAAGGACCGATAGTCTGAACGTAGGACAAAGCTGTTCCGGCTGATGCGGATCCACTCGCAAGCATAGTGCTGCTTTTCTCTTGAGGAATAAATATCTGATTAGGCTTTAAGGATTTTTTAGGCTCGTGATGTTCATTTAAGACGAACTTCGCGATCATGGCTCCGGAGTGAGCGCCGGACGGCGGATAAAACTCGCGCGGAAACTCTCTGAAATCACTCCAGCCACTTCCTACGAAAAGGCCAAACTCTAGACAGAAGCTGCCGAATTTTACCCAATCAAATAGGCCGCTTATCTCTGGCCTATGCTTTGCTTTCTGATGAGGCTGAGCTTAGAGTTTGTGCGCTGAAGGAGTACCCATCGATGTTTGGCTTCCCTAAATGCTTTCTGCTGCTGAGTATGAGCCTCTGTTTGTCGGCCCTTGCTTGCCATCCTCGCAGCATGACGAGTGGACTCTCAGAGTCGAGTTCATCGTCGAGTAGCAATGGGGAGGTCTCCTGTGAGATCAATGGCGAACGCGGCCACTCCGAGGAAGAATGCCGGCGCTTAGCGAAAAAAGCGAAGCCAGAGACAGGTTCTTCTCCGTCCGTGAGTAGGGAAGAGGCGCTCAGAAGCGAAGATTGCATTGTCATCATCGACGGCAAGACGCAGAAGGCGAATCAAGAGAAAGACTGCATCGCCCTCAGAAAGAAAGCGATGGCAGCCTTTGTCTTGCCTCAGGCGACGGGCAGCGGAGCCCGCAGCGTCCCACGATCCAGCTCTACGCCCTCTTCATCCTCATCCAACTCGTCTTCCAACACCACGTCTTCATCCTCGTCAAGTTCTTCGGGAAGCACCGGTTCTGGAGGCTCGACGCAGAACTGTGAATATGAGAAAACGGTCAATGGTCAAAAAGTGAAAGTCGTTGGTACGACGCAAGAAGAATGCGACGAGATAAGGGCTCGCCGACAAGGTCAATGACGATAGCTTGCCTCGCCTTAACCTGGTGCCGTCGCCTGGCGCCAGTTTCTGAGATTGATGACGCGCGCGTCCTTACTCTTATCCTCTGCACTATTTTTTTCGATCACGGGACTCACCGTAGGCAGCTGGCTAAAGGGATCGTGCCGGCGAAACATTCCATTGAGTCTTAATGCCCGCTCTATCGCTTGCTTGAGGGGTAAGGGCAAAGCCTGATCCTCGTCAGCAAAGGTGATGACAGCGCGATTTTTCCACGCGACGTAGCGGCCTTTATAGAGCGCGACCCGGTTATTCGAGAGATTAGGGATCTTCGATTGGTCGCCGAGGAGACCCATCATATTTAAGGGATCGCCCGCGGCTAGGATATAAAACTCATCGCCCGGCGTCTCGTCACGGACCTGACGTAACTGCTCGACGGCTTCCTTGAGCGCAAATTGCTCGCCTCCGACCTGAGCCACAAAGCGACCTCCTCGAATCTGACCGCGGGCCTCTAGGGTGCGATAGACGCGGACCAGTTCGCCCCAGCGCGGAGCGAGCTCTTCGCGCAGGACGAGATCACGGCAGATAATTCCATAACGTTTGAGCAGCTGCCAGGCCCAAGCTTCCAGCACTTCTTCGGCTGCCGGCCGGGTCACGAGCTGGGCAAAGGGGGCAAAGCGTCCCCCACTGTGAAAATCGCTGTCGTAGCGGATATTGCGCGCGCTTTTCACCGGAGCGCGCAGCCGGCGATCGGGATTGATCAAAGGCCTGATCGCCGCAAAACTATCGGCATGAACCAAGCCGAGCGAAATTAGCTCGCTCAAGGCATCTTCGAGGTGGGTGGGCAGCAGACGGGATGCGGCAGCGAGTTCGTCGAAGAATAAAGCGCCTCGATGTTCCATGAGGGCCCAGAGCTGACCGGCTCTTTCGCTCACGCGGCCCATCACATCGGATCTGGTTTCAGGCATGATCCACGGCAAGGCCAGGCGGAGTGCAAAGCAGATTTTAGTCTGCCGCGTGAAGAGACGTTGTCCCTTGCCCTTCACCTTGTCCGTATCCGCCTCCTTTTTGATAGGCACGCGGACCCGGCCCCACAGCGCTTGACCACTGAGACAAAGCTGATCGAGATCACGCGGACTGAAATCCGGCAGGCGGCTGGCCAAGATCTCATTTTCCCAGATGGCAGCCGGGGCTTCGATCCCCTGTAGCTGTTCGAGGACTTGCCGCAGTCCGTCCAGGCCGAGGTTTTTGCTGTCTTCTGCTTCCGTCTTGGCTTTTTTCCGGTCGAGACCCTGATGCTGGATGAGAAAGCGGAGATAGACGCTGAGAGCCACCGGCTTGATCTGTTCACGCAGACCTTCGATGGTCAATCGATGCATGCGCTGGAGTAGGCGACGCTCGCACCAGAGGCGATGGGGGCCGGCTTCTTTGCCGCCGAAAAATCCGGAAAGGATGATCCCCTGACTTTCTAATTCTGCCAGCGCGGCTTGGACCAGGGCATCTTCCAAGTGAAACAAACGCACAAATTCATCGGCAGCGGTCGGTCCACGACATTCGAGTTGGCCGCGCAAGAGAGTGCGGAGAGCCAGGCTCTGCCGTTCCCATGACAAGGGATCCGTGGCTTCGATGCGAGCTTCGGGGAAAAACGTCGGATAGAGATCGTGGATCATGGCCTGGCATTCGATCGCTGCATAGTAGCGCTGACCGTGCAGCTCAAAGGAAAAGACGCGCTTCTCGT
>CANJJY010000121.1 GCA_947474445.1 Oligoflexaceae bacterium | reverse complement strand
CTTAAACGGCTCATTTTGCTTATCTCCCTGAGATATATCCTTTGCACGATGCAAAATATAGCCGGTGAAGTCAAGATCGAAAACGAGGGGAATCCCTAGCAAGGAAGCTAGGGTCCGACTTCTAAGTGGTTTTTGCTGAGAACGGAACGATCAAACTCAAGGAGATCGGTTGGGAATTAAGGCTTGGCTTGCAGCAGTTCTTTAAACCAGCTGACGGCATCGAAGAGACCCGGGCAGGTGACGTGCGTGTAGGGCTTGGCCGGATCAGGGCTGGTATAGAGCACCGAACTCACCGGAGCGGCCGCATCGACTTCGGCCAGATGAGCTAAGATTTTTTGGGTATAATAGACGGGAACAACTTCATCCTCAACGCAGTGATAGAAGCGAGTGGGAATCTTGGGAGACCATGTCCCCGAGCTCAGATCCTGCTGCGCAAAAAGCTGCCGCGTGGCCAAGGCCGCAGGAGTTTGCGGAACGGGCAAGAGAAAGTCATCGATGAAAGTAGGCTGAAAGAAGATGCGGGTATCCGTAGGAAGAGTTTGCGTGAGTTCGGGATCGACGACGGGAGACATGAGCACCTTTCGTAGCAGATCCGTATCATAGTTGATCACGTCTTTAACATCGAAGGGTAGACCGCCCCAGGTTTCGAGCGAGAGGAAAATGAGCGAAGTAAAAAGCGGGTTCTGCTGCTTTGAGCCAACGCCCCCTAGACCAAGGGCGACCGTATCGTAAGGGCCGGCGCTGGGGCTCGAGGCGAGGAGCGGAAATTGTCCGGCATAGTCGGTTTCCAGGGCGCGTTGTAAGGCGAGAGTCGCATAACCGCCTTCCGAATAGCCTTTGAGAAAGAGGGGGCCGAGCTCCAGGTGTTCACGACCAGCGAATGCCTGGGTGGCCTTCAAGAAATCGATACCGCTTTTAACGTAGCCCGCTTCAATCAAATAGGGGTGAAAGAGAGCGCTGGAATCACCGAAGCCAATGTAGTCAGGAACCACTGTGACAAAGCCTTGCGAAGCATCCCAAACGCCTTCGAGGGGTTTGAGCGTCGGTGCTTCGCCGATGCCAATCAAGGTTCCATGCTGGACGCTGAGCCAGGGCAATACGCCCGGTAGATTCTGAGGAATCATAATCAAGCCCGACGCGAGCAAATGATCTTGCTTTTTGTCAGGTGTCGTCGTCACAAAGCTAGCGCGTACCAGGCGCACATCGTACAGACCTTGGCGGCCATAGGGCGCAAATATTTGACTGACTTGATCCTTGGTGAGAACTCCGAGTTCGATCGTATTGATGAGCGTGCCAGATTCGTTCTCTGTAAGAGACTTGGCCAAAACAGGACTGAAGGGTAGAAAAAGGCTGACTAGCGCTAAGGATTTTACAATCCATCGACATAGCATAAAGACTCCTCACACAAATTTTTCTTGCTTGCGGTCTTCTAGCACAGGGGGACCAGAATTTTCATGCGAAAATTGCGAGTTCCCCGCAAGCTCTAAAAAAAATTTCAGGGCGCTGCCTCCAGCTTGTCAGGTGCGGTCGCACTCTGATGACCGAGATGCACTTTGAGCCCGGGAATTTCGCTCGCCAGCGCTTCGAGCGCATCGAGACTTTTGGCATTCATTGTTTGATCGCTGGTAAAACTACCAGGCGCTACATGATGCTCCCAGCCCCAACGGGTATGACAGGTATCACCGACGACGAGCTGGGGTCCTTGCTCCGCATTGATGAGAAAAGCCAGGCTGCCAGGCGTATGGCCAGGAACCCACAGGACAAACAGCGATCCGTCGCCAAAGAAATCTGAGGTTTGCAGATCGTTCCCATCGGCGGCAGGGGCAAACTGTAGTTCACGCAGCGAGCTTTGGCCTTCGAACATGGCGTCGGTCGTGCCCGCCACAAAGAGATTTTGAAAGCTGCGCGTTTGGGCTTCGCCTGGCCCTACATAGACGGGCACATCTTTGGCAAAATCGGGAATACCCATGATGTGATCGAGATGCATGTGCGTGAGAAAGAGAGCCGTCAATTTTCCTGGATTCTGCTCCAACCAGCGATGTGTGGTCACGTGTATGTCAAGGCGTTCCAGATGCATAAACTTTTTTACCAGCCAGGCGACGGGTGCTTCCTCAGGATTTTTCTTAAAGACGTCAGCGACTCCGCTATCGATGATAAAGCGCCCGAACTGGGGATGTTCGATGACATAGAAGTATATTTGCACCTCTTCGTCGCCATCGACGAGACCAGCCTCTTTGGCTTTTGGATCCTTGAGGTTGATCAGGCCCGAGCGATCGACCTTCCAGTTCGCTGCGACTACTTTTTGAAACTTGATGGGGCCTGGTTTGCTCGTCATAGCCTTCAGCTCTTTAAAGGGAAAAGCTCGACCCGCTGCCAGAGGTTCAACCTCGTGCGAAGTTATCGTGCATCCCGTCAAAAAGAAAAGGGCGGTCACCGTAAAGCCGATCATGCGGGGCCGTAAGAACATTCATACCTCAGATAAAAGAGAGTTAAGAACTACCTTGTTTATGATGGGAAGTATTCCATACCTTGAGAAAATATGCTTCTAAGTCAATATCACCTTTGAACTATTAACTGGCATTTATGTTTTAGCCAAGTACAGCCGATAAGCCTCTACGAGCAGGAATTTCACAATTCAGCGGCGATTGACTCAAGTTTTTTCAACGCATACTAGAGAGATCCCCCTCATGATGAACGTGCGGACTTCCTTTCTCTTTCTTTCTCTCCTGAGCATCGCTTGGGCTTGTGGCATCACGCGTGTCTTTGAGCCTCAAGGCGCTACCGAAAAGAAAGCTCTCAATAGCGATGACGGCGACAAGAACACCAAGTCATCGACGGGCTCTGTCGATCAGGCCTCGACCGAAGCCACGGAACCTGTCTCCGTCGCAGGAGCTTATCTCACTTGTAACTACGAGGACAACCAATTGCAAAATGGTGCCGCGTATGCGTTAAATTGCGCGGTTGAAGGTGGCACTTCACTGGCTCCAGGCGACGTGCAGGCAAATTTCACCAAGGTTGATGGGCTCGGCAAGTCTTATCCCCTCGTCGCGCTTCTTACAGGGTCCGAGGTGCTGAAATGGAAGATCACGGAAACGGCCGAAACTATTTCTATCCCACGGCTCGAAGCGAAGATTTCGATTCGAGGCTTTGGAGTTAAAAACTTCGTCTTCAACTTCAAAAAGCCTCTGCCCCTGAAACTTGATTTAAACCTTTGGATGGTCGGCGAACCCAACAATGGCGATGGCGGACCAGAAAATTGCGGTACGATGTACAATCAAGCCCAACGCCTCGTCCATGCGAATAGGTATGGTCCCTCGCTTGTTCAGGCCCGGTTCAACGATCGTAACTGTGACAATATTCAGCGCTTTATTTGCCGCAAAGCATCCCCTGGCACTGGCGAAAAATGGAAGATGAGCATCGCCTCTGGAATCTTCGCTGATTACTTGACGGCCTGTCCGGCTGGTTATAAATTTGGGATGCCGATGTCGCCTCTTGAAATGACTGAAGTCAATACTCTCATCGATGCCGTGACTGCCGCGGAGGAATTCTACGTTGCCTTGACCGATGAGGGGCACGAGGGGACTTTTACTTTTCTCTTCCCATAAAACCGGCTGGTCATAGGGCCGAAGCACGCGGAAAGAGCAGCAGGGATAATGCGCGTGGAATGATCTCGATGCGCAAGGGCAAAGTGCCCACCGCTTCGCCATCGAGATCGACGAGGACGCGCTCTTCGCTCTGCAGGTAGGCCTCTGTAATTTTCCCATGCCGAATTTTTGAATGACTCAAATGCGTGCCGCGATAGAGCTGCGGGGTATGGGCGATGGCATCAAAGCGCCCTATATCGCCCAGGACCACCAGATCAAGCGTGCCGTCATCTATCTCTGCCGCTGGCGCAATCTTCATCCCAGCCCCAAAGTAGCGGCCGTTGGCGAAGGCCGCACAGCGGAGGGGAAGATAGCCCCAATCGCCGGCGCTGCTTTTGATGGCGACGCGCTTATTTTCGTAAACCAACAAGCCTTCGAGGGTGGCGAGCATATAAGCCAGAGGTCCTCCCCATAATTTTAGGCGTCCCCGCTGATCCATGATTTGATCGATCACTCCGCTGATACCGCAGCTGGCGACGTTCAAAAAATAGCGACTCTCGCTCAGCCCGGCGTGGTTCATATAGTGAGCGCGGCCTAGATCGATGGGGATGATCTGTCGTTCGCTGGTCATTTTCACACGATCGAGATAGCGCCAGAAATCGCAGCCCGATCCCGCCGGCCACAGACTCAAGGTCGCTTCAGGGGCGATGGATTTTGCGCCATCAAAAAAGCCGTTGATCACCTCATGAGCGGTGCCATCGCCACCGAGGGCGTGGATGTGGGCGACGCCGCGGGAGAGGGCGGCGCGGGTCAGAGTTTCGCCATCGCCCCGCGCGCGGGTCCACGCGGTTTCAAAGGGACCAATGGCTTCTTTGAGGCGCTCTTCCCAGGCCTTCCAGTTTTTTCGGGTACGGCCATGGGCGCTGTTAGGATTGATGATGACGAGTGAACTCATAGCAACTGATCCCCGAGAGGCTGCCGTCATGCTCCCTAGCTGAGAGCCTGTCTCAATTAAGCATGGCGCGATCTTACAGGAATCGGATTCAATGGGCAAATAGTCTCCCGCAAAAGTGGCGACAGGCCTACTATGGAGACCAGTATGAAGATCGGAAGGACGCGAAGTATCGGGAAAAAGTCGGAGCCATAATGAAGGGCTATCACGATGATGCTTATGCTGGATTCAGCACATACGATGCCAAGAAAATTCAACATTACATTCTCTAGCAGGACTGGAATTTCATAATTTCACAAAAATCAATCCGCAGCGTGAAAAGATCTTTTTCCAATCGAAAATCCTGGCAAAGTGTCGCCGATATATTTTGGTCAACGAGATAATAGGCAAAGTCATCCCCTCAAGGGGCACTCCAAAAAAACGAACTGGCCTCCATCTCCCTCGTATGGGCCCTCCGCTTGGATAGAGACTGGTGTCGGTGCGGGGGTTAAGGCACGTGGCCGGGCCATCGGCGATCGATAGCACCTATTTAGCCTTAAAGCTCAAGGGGACGCCGCCTACAAAGATGAGAGTAATGCGCGGCAGCATCTTCACTGCAGCGCCCGCCACAGGAAGAACTTCAAAATGTTTCAATATGCTTGCCATGATGACTTGAGCTTCGAGCCGAGAGAGTTGTGAGCCTATGCAGCTCCGCTGCCCTCCTCCAAAAGGGAAGTAGGCGAAGGGATGATGCTTCCGCGGGGCATCGGGCGCGAAGCGTTCTGGTTTAAACGCTTCAGGCTCTTCCCAGTAGGCGGGATGCCGATGCGTGAGATACTGCGAGAGCAGCATGGTGGCGCCCTTCGGAAAATTAAAATTCTTATAGCTGAGGTCTTCCGTCAGCTCGCGTCCTATCCCCCAGGTTGCAGGAAAGAGCCGCAGGGCTTCCGCAAAAACCATCGCCGTATAGTTTAAACCTTTCAGATCTTCGGCCTGCCACGGACCTGAGGGGAGAGTGTGCAGCTCGTCTGCCACCTTTGCTTGCGCCTCTGGATGACGACTGAGCAATTCAAAACACATGGACAGCGTGGTTGCCGTGGTATCGTGTCCAGCCAGCATCAGCGTGGTCACTTCATCGCGCAGCTGTCGATCGCTCATGCCTGCGCCCGTCTCTTCATCGCGGGCACTGAGATAAATCGACAGAAGATCATGGTAAGCCTCTGGCTGCCGACGATGTTCATTGATCAGATCGTACACCACGGCGTCCATGCGTCGCAATGCGCTCTTAGCGCGACGATTTTTGGCCGTCGGTATCATCAAAGGGATCGGCGCTAATGCGTAGAACAGATAATTTGCATACTCCTGCATCTCGTGCAGCGCATCACTGATGATCTTCGACTTTTCACTGAGGTCGGTCGAAAACAAGGCGCGCACGATGATTTGAAAGGTCAACTTCATCATCTCGGCCGAGATGTCTATGGTCCTCTCCTCGCCGCTTCTAAGCTTCCAGCTTTGAACCATTTTATCAGCTTCACTTTGCATCATCGGTACGAGTGCGGCCAGAACCTTGGCATGGAAGGCTGCATTGGATAGCCGTCGCTGCTTTTTCCAAAACTCCCCGTTACTCGTGACCAAACCATGGCCGAGCAGAGGACTGAGCCGCTTGTAGACGAAGGACTTCTGGTTGGTCTTTTCGGTCCCGAGCAATATTTTACCGACCAGATCGGGATCGGTAATCTGAAAAGTAGGGAAGAGCCAAGGCACCTTCACGATATCGCCGTACTGCTTTTGCAGCGATAGCATATAACCTAAGGCATCCTTCGCCATCGCCTGCCCCCAAGCTAAGGGTGATCCCTTTGGTCCGGGTATGACGGCGCTGGCGGGCTGATCTTTCGTCGGCATAGAGGCCTCCATCGAGTGGACGAGCGAGCTTTTAACATATTTAACATTTATAGAGGAAGGAGAGCCTTGTTAACTGAAAAGCGACCCAGTGGGGAGGCAAACTCCGAAGTGATTAGGCTAACCTTGTGCCCTTTGATCTTCATCCTACCTTCATGATGAAGATTCGCGACACGCGCGTGGGGCTTTGTTTCGTGCTGCATTTATTGTGTGGCGATTTTATTCTTCTCGTAACATAGTACCCGATCTTTGCGAGGTAACCTAATGAAACTGACCGTGCGAACTTTTGTTTTCACCATCCTGGTGAGTCATGCGACTCTGCTCTTTGCCTTAGAACCCGCTGGAGATTCTCTGCGTGGTTGGCATATTTTATCAGCAACCTGGAACGATAAGCATCCGCTCGATTTTATGACCATCGAGTGGGAATACTTTATGATTCACGACTACGAGGGAAAGTTCACGGGCACCATCGGCTACGTCATCACCAATCCGCGCTCTAAAGGCGGTCCTGCGGCAAATCTCGTCGTGCCTCAAGGCGGTAATGTCGCCATCGGCGGTCAAGTCTATGGACGACAGGCTATAGGCGACTATATAAATTTTGGTTCGGACCATTTGCTGGCCAACGGAGACAATAAGCAGACCTATTTCGAAGCCGAAAAATCTGGCTACTGGGCGCAGATCACACCGGAAGCTGGAACCGTGCCGCTCCTGCATCTGCAGGGCCAATCGGAGCATTTTGCATGGGATTTAACAGTGCAGGAAGGTACGCCTGAGCTCTTGGCTCGGGCTCGTGAGACTGGACAATCTTTTTCACCTGTTTCAGACACTCGTGCCATGGGTCATATCCAAGGAGAAACCTGGACCGTCGATGCCATCTGGCCGAGAACCGATGTTGCAGGGACGATCAAGGTTCTTGACACGGGCGAAGTCCTGTCAATCAAGGGGAAAGGCTATCGTGAAAACTCCTGGGGTCGTTATGCGATGCCGCTCGATGGCTGGGACTTTTTAAGTTTTCATGAATACAAGGAAGACGGGGTTGTTGCGATCCTCCAAACCTATCATCAATCTAAAGATCTCGACTATCTCGACTTGGGGTTTCGGGACGCAGGTGAATTAAAAACTTTGCGGTTCACCACCAAGGACGGCCAGTTGAAATGGAAGCATCACCTCTGGAATTTTGCTTGGCGTCCCTTTCAATGTGTACCCATGGACTGGGATATCGTCGCCGAAAATGCCGACTATCGTCTCGAGCTGACCGCAGACATCAGCGCCGAGGCTCAGGATCCTTTTCTTTCCAATGCGGCGCTGGGGACAAGGATTTTCTTTATTCAGGAGCAGTACCCGCAGGTTCGAGGCAAGATCTACCGCAAGATTGATGGTTCTGTGGTCAGCACCTTTGCGGGACAAGCGGGCGGTGAATTTGCAGTACACAAAAGCTTGAGAGGAGTCCGGCCGCAAACTGAATGTCAAAAGTGGGGTACAAAATTCCAGAGTCCTTAATCACGGGCCCCTTCCATTAAAACCTTTTGGCCCCAAATTGAAAGTCGCTTAACAACACGCAAATTTGATTTAGCTTGAAGGTATGTTTTTGCCTATGACCGTGTAGACAGCAAGAATTGAAGATCGGCAGGCACGATCGCTGGGCGCCGTTGAATCAGACGAGCTTGGCTTAAGGTTTGCCAGCTTTTTTTCAAAAAGAGGGCTTACTTACTTTTCGGTAATCTTCACTGAGATTCAAAAAGTGAAATATGGCGTGTTTCAACAGTGGGTTGTTCTGGTTAAATTGGGCCAAACGCAGTTGCCAGATATGAATGGATTCTCATCAAGCTGCCACATCAAAGTCGATAGAAATCTTCTTCAATTTGCTTCTGAGTAAACTGCAAAAGCGCAACTTCCTATAAACCCCAGGTCGGCTTCGATACTTTTCGATGTCGCCCTTCACACGCAGATAGACCATAAATGACTCTGCGAAGTCCTCTGCTGGGTTGGTGGCCGCGTATTTACTTACATGGTTCATTGAGTTGTATCCCTCAGGAGACTCATCAGAATCATAAGCGTCGCCAAAGACTCTCTTGAAGGTCTTGCTGCGCCGGATAAGCGAAGGATGTTCAACCGCAAGCGCATGACCGTACTCATGACGGAGAACATCTCTGATTGACCCACATCGTCTTCCGATACCGGCCATTTTTTTGAATATCTGCTGAAATGTCATTCGAGGGATGTATATGGATCGCCCCCTTACACCCAAGAAATGAGATACAGGATCGACATCTTCAACGTAGAGTCCTACATAACCGAAAAGGTCGATTGGTTGAGAATAGACTTTGACGCGATACATGCGATCGGTCAACAAGCCCAATTCTGCCATTTCGGAAAGTACGACGTTCATTGCAGTATCGATAGATTCATGTTTCGGCATGATTTACCCTCTCCACATCTTCTTATGCACTTCGGCGGATGACAAAATCTTTAGGAAGTACAGCCTGAGAATTATTCCATTCGTCCACAAGAAGTTGGTCTTCGTACGAAAACCATTGCTTGATTGCATCACGTCCTGCGCTTTGACCTTTCTCAAAGAGGCTCTTTGCACGATCGAAATTCAGAAGCGCGTCAAGCCTTGAATTTCTTGAGAGCCCTATGTAGAAGTAGACTCCTTCTGAAAGTTCCTTGCGGAAATTTTCTGCTAAATATTGAGCATTTGAAGAGACATCAATTACAACTATGCCTTGCAGGTTACCTGTCCGAACCTGATCGGAAAGTGCAGCAATTGGTAGATTATCTGTTAATCCACCGTCGAGATACTTGGTGCGATTGACTTCATTTCTTGCTCCAACGAGCAAGGGAATGGCCATGCTTGCAATTGCTAGATCGACTTGACTTTGCCTGTCTACTTCTTGATAGAGGCCGTTATTGACAACTTCAAAATTCCCGCCTTGCATTTGTATTAGGTGGCGACCTTCTATTCGATCGCGATCAGTAAGTGTGACAAGCACTTTCGCCTTGGAGCGGACTCGATCAAGACTCTCCCTTAGAATATCAATGGCTGAAATCGGGATAATTGGACCCGCTTCTTCCATCTGTCTAATTTTCTCGTTTAACTTCCTAAGTGCAAAGCGTCGGCCAATTGAAACTCTGTTTTTAGAAATTCTGTATCTTTCGAAAGGATTCCATGTGGCCCGAGCCTGATCTTCGACGTATCTCTTAGCATCTCCCTCGATGCTTTCAAATACCTCAAGACAGGCCCTCCATTGAGGTTTAGCAAGCATGAGTTGACGCTCTAACGTTTTGGGCATTCTCGTCCAGAGATTTTTTAGCTCTTCTGAATTACCAGAAGAAGCAAGTACCCCATTAAGGGCTCCTATTGAAGTTCCTGCGATCATTTTAAATGTGATTCCATGTTGGTACAGTACATCAATAACACCTGCTTGAAATGCACCGTAAGCCCCACCGCCCGATAATACCAGTCCCAGCCGTTTCATATGATTTCCTTGCAGAGATTAAAGAAGAAGTATCGTCAATGAACTTAAAAAAATTAGTCAATTCTAATTAAGTCCATAAGTCCATTAATATCAGCGAAGTAGAGGTTGTGTTCGAGGTGTATTAGTGATGATGGAAACGCATCCGTGGGGGAAATTCAGGTTATTGTATTGCATCGCAAAGGTTGTTTTAACAGTAATATACGCAAAAATATTTTCGAATTATTTAGGCAGGTAGTTTGCTGCAATTCCTATCAAACCCCCAAGTGCAAATCCGAGAATTGTACCGTTGATACGAATAATTTCCAGATAGAGGCGAGTATGACTTTCGAAATTACTAGCAAATTGAAGGGTGTCTATACGCTTCAACGAGTAGACGATATTGGCGGCCAAAATATCCATATGGTCGTCGTTTAGGCTTTCGACGAGTCTTTCGATAATAATGCGGGCTGGTGAATAGCTTCGAAGCGTCGAGATACCTCTGATTTTTTCTTTTTCGGCAACAATCACTTCGGCAATTATATTTATTAAGTTCCCAGCAAAAGGTTCCAAAAGCATTTGAGCTGCATTCCGACGGCGATTCTTGGATAACTTATTCCAGGTGCTGAAGTAGTCAAATCGAAAAATGGCTAGAGCCGAAAACACCTTTTTGAGAATCTCCTCATCAAATTGCTCAGATTCCAATCTCTGTAAGATCGATTCAAAGCCAGGTAAAACAAAATTCGGAAGAATCTTTATCTGGCTTTTGAAAACTTTCTCGAGATCCTTGAATTCTCTTTTTTGAATGGACTCTTTTAAGGCAGCGATCAGGCACTCCTTTGCTGTTTGCGTCACGAGTTTATCAGAAAGAATTGTATTGAGTGCTTCGTTGCTTGATTCTGAGAGATCTAATTTTGCAATCCAGTCATAAACATGTGGACT